>JBDTQN010000118.1:0-7540 GCA_039932215.1 Pseudolysinimonas sp.
AGCTCGAGGCAGCACTCGATGAGCACCTTCTCGGCGAACGGGTCGCCGACCTGCACGGCCGGCCGCTTCGTCGGACCGCCCTCTGAGAACGTGTCGCTGGCGAGAATGGATGCGCCGCCGATGCCGTCGCCGCCGGTGCGGGCCCCGAAGAGCACGACCTTGTTGCCGACGCCGCGGGCGTTGGCCAGGTGCAGGTCTTCGTGGCGCAGCACGCCGACCGCGAGCGCGTTCACCAGCGGGTTCGCCTGATAGATCGGGTCGAACCAGGTCTCGCCGCCGATGTTCGGCAGGCCGAGGCAGTTGCCGTAGAAGCTGATGCCCGACACGACACCCGGCAGCACACGCGCGGTGTCGGGGTGGTCGATGGCGCCGAAGCGCAGCGCGTCCATGACCGCGACCGGGCGGGCGCCCATCGAGATGATGTCGCGCACGATTCCGCCGACGCCGGTGGCCGCACCTTGGAACGGTTCGATGTAGCTCGGGTGGTTGTGGCTCTCGATCTTGAACGTGACCGCCCAGCCCTCGCCGATGTCGACGACGCCGGCGTTCTCACCCATGCCGACCATCAGGTTCTTGGTCATCTCGGGGCTGACCTTCTGCCCGAACTGCCGCAGCCAGACCTTGCTCGACTTGTACGAGCAGTGTTCGCTCCACATCACCGAGTACATGGCGAGCTCGCCGCTGGTGGGCCGTCGCCCGAGCAGCGTCTTGATGGCGTCGTACTCGTCGGGCTTGAGGCCGAGCGCGGCGAACGGCTGCTCTTTCTCGGGGGTGGCGGCGGCGTTACTGACGGAGTCGACGGCGGGCGTGCTCACGCGGGGAGGGCTCCTAAGCAGAGGGTGGCCGGATGTCATCCAGCCTACCCGGGGTCGTCGCTACCCTTTCGGCATGGCAGAGAGCAAGACCAGGCCCACCGATGTCCCGGTGGAGGCGTTCATCGCCGGCGTCGACGAACCCCGCCGCACCCAGTCGCAGGTGATCCGCGACCTCATGGACCGGGCCACCGGCACTCCCGCGGTGATGTGGGGCCCGTCGATCGTGGGTTACGGCACGACACGGACCGGCACCGGCGAGTGGCCGGTGGTCGGCTTCTCGCCTCGCAAGGGCGCGCTCACGCTCTACGTGCTGGGTGGCGTCGACGAGGAGGTGCCGCTGCTCGAGCAGCTCGGTCCGCACACGACCGGTGTCTCGTGCCTGTACCTGAAGAAACTCGACGGCGTCGACCTCGCCGTACTCGAGCGCCTCGTGCGCCTCGCCTGGTCCCGCGCGCGCTAGCGCCGCGCGCTCACGCGCGTCACGCGCACGGATCCACGTCGAACCGCCTCGTTCAGCGGTCACCTGCGGCGCTGGCCGACATCTCGGGGCGGCTCGAACTCGTTCCGGACCACCCGCGGCTGACGAGGGCGTCGTGCACCCGGAAATATGTCGCCACCGGCTCGCGGAGCAGCCCCTGCATCCGCACCCGAATGACCTTCCACCCGGCGGCGTCGGCCTCATCGAAGCGACGGATGTCGCGCTCATACTGCGTCGTCGACGTGCGGTGCTGATCTCCGTCGTACTCCGCGATGACCTGGTATTCGGGCCACGCCAGGTCGAACCAGCCGACTCGCTGCCCGGACCGGGCGTGCAGCTCGTACCCGCACACCGGTTCGGGAATGACGCCGCCCGTGAGCTGAAGCCGCAGTCGCGTCTCCATCGGCGACTCGACCCCGGGTCGCAGCAGCCGAACCGCCGCTCGGGCCCGCCGCGCCCCGCGCCCCGAGCACTGGTCGGCCGCACGCCCGAGGTCATCGATCGAGACGTACGGCCGCGGATCGGACGGCTCGAACCGGCGAGCTGCGAGAACGAGGTGGTCTCCGACGGCGACGAGTGCGCTGAGCGGCAACATCGCCGCCAGTTCGAGAAAGGTGTCCGCCGCCGTCGAGACCGGGACGCCGTGCCGGATCACGACGGCCGACGACGCTGACTGGTGACCGAGAACTCCGGCACCCTTCGCTCGCGCCGTCGGGAGCGGGACCGAGGTGTGAACGTCCCCGTCGAATCCGCTCGGCAGCGGCGCCCCCCACAGGAGCGCAGCCGTCGTGTGGCTGAACCGCTCGTCTGTGCGCAGCAACGGTGCGTAGGCGAGCCATGCCGGGACATCCGACGTCGCACGCACACCGCGGAACGGCGCCGCGAGATCGGTGCCGCGAAGTCGGCCGGGGGTCTCGCCGACGGCCCGAGCGTCGGCAACGGTGAACACCGGTCCGAGTGCCGGGTCGAGCTGACGGTGCGTACGCATGCCCCCCATGGTGCCGACGCTGCCCTCGCGACGGAGCGCGGCATCCCCAGGCCACGGTCTTGGCGATCGAACCGCCCGAATCGGTGCGCGGCGACGGGGCCAGACGACCGTCCCGGGCGTTTCGATGCGGGTTACGGGCCGGGGCGGCGGTCCAGGTGCACTCCGGCGATCATGCAGCGCACCGAGCCGCCCTCGAGCTCGATCGTCGAGACGTCGACGGGCAGCAGCCTCGCGCTGCGCTCGATCACGGCTCGCTGCCCGGGCGTCAGTGACGCGGCGGCACGCTCCGAGAGCGCGAGCACCCGACCCTGCGTGCCGTGCAGCTCGATGGCGTTGCCCGCGAAGTCCTCGAGCTGCTCGGTCGTGAGCGCGATCACCTCGCGGCCCTGCTCGGCGAGACGCTCCGCGATCTCGTCGCGCCGCGTGGTCATGACATCGAGTCCGACGAGGGCGAACTCGGTGCCGATGCACATCATCACGTTGGTGTGATAGATCGGGACACCGCGCAGTTCCGCGTCGAACACCATCGGCTCGTACCCGAAGGCGGTGCAGAACCGCTCGAGTACGAGCGGGTCGGCGCGGTGCGATCGCACCACGTACGCCGTGCGGTTGAGGTTGTCAAGCACCATCGCGCCCGTGCCCTCGAGGAACAGCCCGTCGGGCTCGAGCCCCGAGTAGTCCACGACCTCTTGCACCCGGTAGCGGGCCTTCAGCAACTCGAGCACGTCGGTGCGGCGCTCGAGCCGACGGTTCGGGGCGTACATCGGGTACACCGCGATGCGCCCTCCGGCGTGCGTCGAGAACCAGTTGTTCGGGAACACGCTGTCCGGGCGCGTCTCTTCGAAGTCGTCGAAGACGTGCACGGCGATGCCTGCCCCCTCGAGCGCGACGGCGAGCCGGTCGCAGTCGGCGCGCGCGGCATCCGCCAGCGACTGGGGTGAGCGGTCAGACACACGCTGGAACACGTTGTCGTCGGCCGTCTCGGAGTTCGGCGCGAAGTGGTGCGGCCGGATGAGCACGACGGCTGCGGGAGCCTGAACCGACATCGGCGTCGGGTCCTTTCGGGTGGAGCGGCGCTAGGCGGTGGCGAGCGAGTGAGCGAGCACGCTGGTGAAGAACGTCAGCCCGTCGACACCCGAGCGCATCGCGGCGGGGGTGTCTGGTCCGAATCCGGCTTCTGAGGCGTGCTCCGGATGCGGCATGAGCCCGACGACATTGCCGCGACTGTTGGTGAGGCCGGCGATGTCGTCGAGAGATCCGTTCGGGTTGATGCCGACGTAGCGGAACGCGACGAGCCCCTCGCCCTCGAGTCGCTTCAGGTCTTCGTCCGAGGCGATGAACCCGCCCTCACCGTTCTTCAGCGGGACGGTGATCTCTTGCCCCTCGAGGAAGCCGTTCGTCCAGGCCGTCGAGGCGTTCTCGACCCGCAGCACCTGGTCGCGGCAGATGAAGTCGCCGTGGTCGTTGCGGATCAGTCCGCCCGGCAGCAGGTGCGCCTCGACCAGGATCTGGAAGCCGTTGCAGATGCCGAGCACCGGCATCCCGCTGTTCGCGGCGTCGATGACCTCGGCCATGATCGGCGAGCGCGCGGCGATGGCGCCGCAGCGCAGGTAGTCGCCGTACGAGAAGCCGCCGGGCAGCACGATCGCGTCGACGCCCTGCAGGTCGTGGGTGCCGTGCCACAGGGCGACGGGCTCGGCGCCGGCCAGCCGCACGGCGCGCTGTGCGTCGCGGTCGTCGAGCGAGCCGGGAAACGTGACGACGCCGACGCGCATCAGACGACCGTGACCGCGATGACGTCTTCGATGACACCGTTGCTCAGCATGTCGGCCGCGAGTTCGCGCGCGTCGGCGAGCACCGCATCGGTGACCCCGCCCTCGACGGTGAGTTCGAACCGCTTGCCGATGCGCACGGCGCTGAACTCGCTCTTGCCGAGGCGGTGCAGGGCGCCGGTCACGGCCTTGCCCGCGGGGTCGAGGAGTTCGGCTTTGGGCATGACGTCGACCACGATGGTGGGCATGGGCTCAGTCTAGTTCGAGCACGAGGTCGGCTCGGGCAGCCCCGGCCGCGATGAGTCGGGCGTTGCGCTCGTCTGTTCCGAGCGCCCAGTCGCGCGCCGCGGCGGGCGTCTTGCCGAAGGCGATGTGCCGCGCGATCAGTCGCGCGTGCCGGGTCGCGTCGTCGAGGTGCACGAAGATCGTGGCGTCGAGCAGCGGGGCTACCTGCTCCCATTCGTCGGCGCTGTGCAGCAGGTAGTTGCCTTCGATGAGCAGGATGCGGTCGGCCGGGTCGATCGCGATGGCGCCGGCCACCGGCTCCTCCCGCTCGCGATCGAATCCGGGAGCGGCGACCCGCTCGCCCGAGCGCAGCGCGTGCAGCAGCGCAACGAATCCGTCGACGTCGAACGTGTCGGGAGCGCCCATGCGCTCGCGGCGACCCAGCTCGACCAGGCGCGCCTGCGGCAGGTGGAAGCCGTCCATCGGCAGCACCGTGCCCCCGACGTCGGCGGCCAGCGCGACCGCAAAGGTCGACTTGCCGGCGCCGGGGGCGCCCGCGATGCCGATCAGGATGCGACGGTCGGCCGGCAGGGACAGCACGAGCGAGGCGGCCGCATCGAGCGCCGTCATCGCAGTGCGCTCACGACCCGCTCGGCGATCTCGGCATAGCCGGTTGCGTCGGGGTGGAACCGGTCCGAGGCCACGTGCACCCCGTCGAACCCGGCCACGATCGTCGCGCCGTGCTCGGAGCCGATCCGCACCGCGACGCGGGTGAGGCCGACGACGTGCGCGCCGACCGCATGCCGCAGCGGCTGCGGCAGCACGGCGAAGTCCATGAACCGGGGCGGCAGCACCAGCACCTGCCGGGCGGCCGGGCTCGCCGCGTACAGCGCGTCGAGCAGCGCGGAGAGGTCGCCAGCGAAGTCCCGATCCGACCGCAGCCGCAGCGCGTCGTTCCAGCCGACCAGCAGCACCACCACGTCGAAGGGTTCGGCGACCGCGGCCTCGAGGTGCTGCTCGCGCACCTGTTGCGAGGTCAGTCCGCTCGCCCCGACGACGCGCCAGGCCACCGGATCGTCGATCCGTTTCGCGATCTGGCCGGCCACGGCATCCGTCATCTGCTCCACGCCGGTGCCCACCGCCGTCGAGTCGCCGAACACCAGCAGCCGCGTCGCGCCCGCGGCACGGGACCCGCCCGAACGCGGCTCGGCGGCCGGGAGACGCGGCACGTCGCGTCGCAGCGCGCGCGCCTGCACCAGCACGATCGGCGCCAGCAGGAACGCGGGCAGCCTGGTCATCGGGCGACCGCCGCCCCGAGCCCGCGGTCCCACGCCTCGTCGATCGCCCAGTCGGCCCAGTCGCGATACCCCGACGGACCGGGGTGGAACAGGTCTTCTGCCCAGAACCCCTCGGCGTACGGGGGCGGGTCGCTCGACATGAGCACGTTCGGCCGGGTGTCGACGAGAGCGCGGGCGACCCCTTCGAGCGCGAGCGCGTGGCGGTACAGCGCGGTGCGCAGCGGCTGGGGCAGCAGCCCGAAGCGTCCGAACACCGGGAGCGACGACATGAGCACGAACGCACCGGGGTTGCGGGCGTCGAAGGCATCCAGGATGCGGCGGACGTCGCGCACGAACGCCCCCGCTCCGCGCATCGTCATCGCGTCGTTCGCACCGATGCTGAGGAACAGCAGATCGGCCGGCTCGGCGAGTGCGTCGTCGAGGTAATCCACGATGATCTCGCGGGCGGTGGCACCATTCTTGCCGGCTGCCCGCCAGTGGATGCCGCGGCCGGTGCGGGCGTGCAGGGCATCGGCCAGCCGCCCGGGCAGGGCCTCGTGCTGGGTCGCGGCGCCGACGCCCGCCGCCGTCGAATCGCCGAGCACCAGCAGGCGCAGCGGGTCGGGTCCGGGGAGTTCGTCCGTCCAGGGCAGGGCAGCTTCGGGCAGGTGCGGCGTGCTCCGCTTGAGCCGGCGACCCTGGCTGAGCACGACGGGTGCCTGCACGACGGCGAGCGCACGGCTCGCGCGCAGCAGCCCCGGTTTGCGCTCGGGTACCCCTCCGGTCGTCACGAGGCGCGAGTTTATCCCTCGTTGACGGCGTGTTCACCCGCGGCGCGTAGCTTGCGCAGGGTGACCGTGACGGTGAGCACGGCCCACGGGGTGGACACGTTCGAGGTCGGGGCCGAGGCGGTGGTGTTCCTCGGGCGGGGCCGACCTCTCGTGCGCATCGGCGTGCCGACCGTCGTGCTGCGCCCCGGCGAGACGCTCGTCGCCGTGGAACTGGTCACCCTCTGCGACCTCGACCGGCGCATCCTCTCGGGGGCGGAACACACCCGCGGTCCGGTGGTGCTGGGCCACGAACAGGTGGGCCGCATCGTCGCGCTCTCGCCGCTGCGGCGCCCGCGCGATGCCACGGGGCACCGGCTGACCGTCGGCGACCGCGTGGTGTGGGCGACCGGCGTTGCCGGACACCGCTACGGGCACGACCGCGTCGAGCGCGGCTGGGAGCTGTCGGGCGGCTGCGCCACCCACGTGCAGGTGCTGGCGCGCACGCCGATGGTGCGGCTGGCCGAGGATGCGCCGGCGCTGGGGGTCGCCATCGCATCCTGTGGGGCGGTCACGGCCGAGCAGCTCGCCGCCGCCGTCGATCACGCGGGCGCCCACGAGGGCACCGGCGAGGACGCCGACGAGTTCGCCCTCGCCGACGCGGAGCGCGCGTTCGCGGCGCTCGCGGAGGGCCGCCGGGTCAGCCTGCGGTCGTGATCCGGATCTCGTTCGCCCACGGGTCGTCGAACGCGACCGTCTGACCGTCGTCCCGCGCCTCGACGCCGTAGTGCCGCATCCGCTCACTCAGGTCGCCGAGGTCGTCGGCGCCGGGCACGACGATGTCGATCTGCCCGAGCCCGAGGGTGCGCTGCCGGCGACCGGCGCCTTTGCTGTTCCAGATGTTCATCGCCATGTGGTGGTGGTAGCCGCCCGCGCTGACGAACAGCGCCTGGCCGGGGATCTCGATGGTGCGGTCGAAGCCGAGCTGCCCGACATAGAACTCCGATGCGCTCGCGACATCGCCGACGCTCAGGTGCACGTGCCCCACCTGCGCGGCCCCGAACCCGGCGCCCTCGATCGCCCGCTCGGTGAGGTGCTCGCGCAGGAACGCGTTCGGGTCGAGAAAGATCGTGCCCATCTCGAGCGTGCCGTGCGTCCATGACCACTCGCTGCGGTCGCGGTCCCAGTACAGCTCGACGCCGTTGCCCTCGGGGTCGT
>JBDTQN010000119.1:0-7504 GCA_039932215.1 Pseudolysinimonas sp.
CGAGCGCGCGAGTGCGCGCGAGACCGCCGCACGTGTCGCCCTCGGCGCGGTCGCGCGTGCGTTCCTCGGCGAACTGGGCATCGGGCTCGTCGCGCACACCCTCGCGATCGAGACGGTG
Organism: Pseudolysinimonas sp.; assembly: GCA_039932215.1. Classification (GTDB taxonomy): domain Bacteria; phylum Actinomycetota; class Actinomycetes; order Actinomycetales; family Microbacteriaceae; genus JBDSKH01. The sequence goes on from JBDTQN010000119.1 coordinate 119, forward strand.
CGCGTGCCTGAGGGCGCGAAACTGCCGACGCCCGACGACGTCGACGCGCTCGACGCCGATCCGCTGCGCTGTTTCGACGCGACCACCTCCGCCGAGATGGTGGCCCGCATCGATCGGGCGCACGACGACGGTGACACGCTCGGCGGAGTCGTCGAGGTTCTGGCATACGGCGTCCCGCCGGGGCTCGGCAGCTACACGCACTGGGATCGACGCCTCGACAGCAAGCTCGCCGCTGCCCTGATGGGGATCCAGGCGATCAAGGGAGTCGAGATCGGCGACGGCTTCTTGACGACGACAAGGCCCGGTTCGCAGGCTCACGACGAACTCGTCATGGACGACGGGCTGATCACCCGTCTCAGCGACAAGGCGGGCGGCACCGAGGGCGGCATGTCCACCGGCACCGTGCTGCGGGTACGCGCGGGCATGAAGCCGATCGCGACCGTGCCCCACGCCCTGCGCTCGGTCGATGTCGCGACCGGGGAAGCATCCGAAGCTCACCACCAGCGGTCGGACGTGTGCGCCGTCCCGGCCGCGGGGGTGGTCGCCGAGGCGATGGTCGCGCTTGTGCTCGCCGACGCGGTGCTCGACAAGTTCGGCGGCGATTCGGTCGCCGAGACCAAGCGCAACCTCGACGCCTACCTGGCGAACATCCCATCCACGCTGCGCACCGCATCCTCCAGCAACCCCGAGTCATGACCCGCCCGCCAGTGGTGCTCGTGGGACCGATGGGCGCCGGCAAGACCCGCGTCGGCAAGCGCGTCGCCCGGCTGCTCGACGCCGGTTTCACCGATACCGACAAGATGATCGTCGCGCAACATGGGCCGATCGCGGCCATCTTCGCCGAGCAGGGCGAGCCCCGGTTCCGAGAGCTCGAACGCGCTGCGGTGGTTGCGGCGCTGTCTCAAGCCGACGTCGTGTCTCTCGGAGGCGGCGCGGTCCTCGACGCAGACACGCGGGCCGACCTCGCTTCCCAGCGCGTGGTGTTCCTCACGGTGAGCGCACGAGCGGTCGAGGGGCGGCTCGGCGACGGCAAGCGCCCGCTGATCCGGGACGGCGTGAACGACTGGCAGCGCATCTTCGACGAACGGCGTGCCCTCTACGACGAGGTCGCCGACCTCAAGATCGACACGTCGCACCGCGGGCACGACTCCATCGCCGAGGAGGTGGCCCAGTGGGTACGGACGTGACCGAGATTGCCGTAGCAGGCACCCCCGGCTACTCGGTGTTCGTCGGACGCGGACTCATCGCCGACGTGGCCGCGCACCTGGGGCCGCAGGTCGCGAAGGTGTTTATCGTGCACGCCCCGTCGCTCGGAGCGCGGGCAGAGACTCTTCGGGCGCAGCTGTCTGAGCGGTACCAGGTCTTCCTCGCCGAGATCCCGGATGCCGAGGGCGCCAAACGCGTCGAGGTCGCGGCATTCTGCTGGCAGATTCTCGGCCAGACCGACTTCACCCGCTCGGACGCGGTGATCGGTCTCGGGGGAGGAGCGACCACCGACGTGGCCGGCTTCGTCGCCGCCACCTGGCTGCGCGGCATCGACATCGTGCAGATCCCGACGACGGTGCTGGCAATGGTCGACGCGGCGGTCGGTGGCAAGACCGGCATCAACACCGCGGAGGGCAAGAACCTGGTCGGGGCGTTCCACGCCCCGCGCGCCGTGCTGTGCGACCTCGACACGCTAGACGGGCTGCCCAAGAACGAGATCCTGGCCGGCTACGCCGAGATCGCGAAGGCAGGATTCATCGCCGAGCCAGAGATCCTCGACATCATCGAATCCGATGTGGATGCGGCGACCGATCCGACGTCGCCCCAGTTCCGGCGAGCGATCGAGTTGGCGATCGCGATGAAGGCCCGCATCGTGGGCGAGGACTTCACGGAGCAGGGTCTGCGTGAGATCCTGAACTACGGCCACACGCTCGGCCACGCGATCGAGCACGCCGAGCGCTACCAGTGGCGCCATGGCGCCGCGATCGCGATCGGAATGGTGTTCGCTGCGGAGTTGTCGAGGCTGACCCGCTCGCTCAGCGACGATGCCGTCGACCGCCACCGTCGCATCCTGGAATCGCTGTCGCTGCCGACCACCTACCCGGCCAGTCGCTGGCCCACTCTGCTGGCGACGATGAAGCGTGACAAGAAGGCGCGGGGAGACCTGCTGCGCTTCATCGTGCTCGACGACATCGGCCGCCCGACCACGCTCACCGGACCCGAGGAGCAACTGCTCTTCGCCGCCTACCAAGAGATCTCAGCCTGAGCTGGCTGAGGAGCACCCGGGGAGCGGGCGCGTCTCGAAGCCCGGTGTGGACAACTCGCTCCGGCTTGCACGACTCTCGGCAGGCTGCGGCGATGCCAGAGATGTACATCTTGGAGTGCGCCGACGGAACGTACTACACGGGCAGCACCCGCAATCTGGAACGCCGGATTGAAGAACACCACACAGGCTCATACCCGGACGGTTACACCGCCGTCGGCGACCGGTGCGTCTCGTGTACTTCGAAAGGTACGACCGTATCGACGACGCCTGGGCGCGCGAGCGGCAGATCCACGGGTGGAGTCGCGCGAAGAAGCGCGCGCTAATTGAAGGACGGATCGATGACATCAAGCGCGCCGCTTCGCGCAGACGCACCACGTAAGGCGGGCTTCGAGACGCGTCGCTTCGCGGCGCTCCTCAGCCAGCCCTTCCGATAGCCTCGCTCACATGACCCGCGTGCTCGTCCTGAACGGACCGAACCTCGGCCGGCTCGGCAGCCGGGAACCCGACGTGTACGGCGACCAAGACCTGTCGGCGCTGCGCGTCATGCTGACCGAGGCGTCGGACGAGGGCACCGAGATCGACCTGCGCCAGACCGACGACGAGGCCGAGCTGATCGGCTGGTTGCACGAGGCCGTCGATGCGGCCAGCCCCGTCATCCTGAACCCGGCGGCCTTCACGCACTACAGCTACGCGCTGCGCGACGCCGCCGCGCTAGTGACGAAGGCCGAACTTCCGCTGATCGAGGTGCACATCTCGAATCCGCACGCGCGGGAGCAGTTCCGACACACGAGTGTCATCTCGGGTGTGGCGAGCGGTGTCATCGCCGGCTTCGGGTTCGACTCGTACGTGCTGGCGCTGCAGGCGATCGAGCGCATCGAGGCGGGCCGGTAGGCTTCTGCCTCATGGCTACCACGAACGACATCAAGAACGGCTCCGTTCTGAACATCGACGGACAGCTCTGGAATGTCGTCGAATTCCAGCACGTCAAGCCCGGCAAGGGCGGCGCCTTCGTGCGCACCAAGATCAAGAGCATCACCAGCGGCAAGGTCATCGACCGAACCTTCAACGCCGGCACCAAAATCGACTTCGCGACCGTCGACCGGCGCGACTTCAGCTACCTGTACCGCGACGGTGACGGGTTCGTCTTCATGGACACCACCGACTACGACCAGGTGACGGTGCCCAGCGGCATCGTCGGCGATGCCGCCAACTACATGCTCGAGAACCAGACGGTCACGATCGCGACGCACGACGGCGACCCGCTCTACGTCGAGCTGCCCACGTCGGTCGTGCTCGAGGTCACCTACACCGAGCCGGGTCTGCAGGGCGATCGATCGAGCGCGGGCACCAAGCCGGCGACACTCGAGACCGGCGCAGAGATCCAGGTCCCGCTGTTCCTCGAGCAGGGCACGAAGGTGAAGGTCGACACGCGCGACGGCAACTACCTCGGCCGCGTCACCGACTAAGGAACCTGCCCGTGAGTTCCCGAACGAAGGCTCGTAAGCGTGCCCTCGACATCCTTTTCGGCGCCGATGTCCGCGGCGTGACGATCGCCGCCATGCTCGACGAAGAGGCCGGGCGCGCCGCCACGCAGCCGCAGCGTGAATCGTCGTGGCCGTACGCCCGCGAGATCGTGGAGGGCGTCGAGGCGCACCTGGCCGATATCGACGCCGAGATCGAGGCGCACGCGCAGGGTTGGCCGCTCGAGCGCATGCCCGCCCTCGACCGCGCACTCGCCCGCCTGGCGACGTGGGAGATCGTCTACAACGACGACGTCCCGGATGCGGTGGCGATCGCCGAGGCGGTCGAGAGTGCCACGGTGCTCAGCACCGAAGACTCGGCGGGGTTCTTGAACGGGCTACTGGGCGGGATCACCCGCGCCAAGGGGTCGATGGGCTGAGCGCCCTGTTCTACTCCGGCGTGTTGCCGTGGTCGCCGCCCAGTTCGAACGGTGACGTGACACCCCGGTAGGCCAGATGCATCACCATGCCCGCTGCGGCGTGGTCGAGGTTGTGGCAGTGATCCATCCAGAGGCCCGGATTGTCGGCCACGAACGCGACCTGCCACGTCTCACCCGCGCGCACATCGATCGTGTCGAGCCACAGGGCGCCCTCGACGGGCACGCCGTTGCGCGAGATGACGACCATGTGGTGGCCGTGCAGATGCATCGGATGCGTCTCGGTGCCGCGATTCACGATCGTGACGAGCACCGTGTCGCCCTCGTCAACGACGATCGGGGCGATGTTCGGAAATGCCGCTCCGTTGATGGTGTCGGCGAGCCGGGGCAGGCCGTCGACGACGCGGATCAGCCTGTCGAGCACCTGCGATGCCGAGACGTCGAAGGGTTCGTTGGCCCAGCTCGGCAGCGCACCCGAGGCGGCGTCGAGCACATCGAACTCGGGGCCCCGGAAGCCGATTTCGGCGACCTCGGTTGCTCCGCCGATCGCGACCCCGGACCCGTCGCCTCGTTCGACTTCGAGTGATGCAGGTCCTGATGCGTCGACGAGCAGGTCGGCCCGCCCACCCGCGGGGATGCGCAGCGACGTTCCGGCGCGGAGGGTGGCGGGCTCGGCCAGGTCGATGCCGTCGAGCGCGATGAGTTGGGTGTCGACGTCGAGCACGATCCGGTGCGGCGCCTGATCGGTGTTGCCGAGGCGGAGGCGGGTGAGGCCGCCGACAGGCAGGGTGAGCACACTGTCGGCACCGACGAGCGTCTCGCCGCTGATCGTGTGGATCAGGGCGGTGACGCCGCGGTCGTCTACGGCGCCTGAGTCGTCGTCGGTGTCGGCGGGAAGCACGATGAGCGCCCCGTACAGTCCGCGCACGATCCCCTCGAGGGCATCCTGGTGGGTGTGGTACCAATACGTGCCGGTGAACGATTCACCCGGCATCACCGCGTCTTGGGTGACCCCGGCTACTCCGTCGTCGCCCGACGGGACGTCGTAGCCGTGCCAGTGCAGCGTGACACCGTTGTCGACGTCTCGGTTCGTCAGGGTGACCTCGACGAGTTCACCCTGGGTCACGACCAGTTCGGGGCCGGGTACGGATCCGAACGTGACGGCGTCGTAGTCGGAACCGTCGGGCAGCGTGATCGTCTGGTGGCGCGCCTCGAGGTCGAAATGCTGTGTCGCGGTGCCCGCGTCGGTCTCGCGAAGGTCGCCGACCGACACGGTGGTCGAACTGTCGCCCGGCACAACCGGGAGGTGATGACCGTCAGCACCACTGGCGGCCGACTCGAGTGCCGGGCCGAAGACGGTGAACAGCGCGAGCAGCACGACCGACAGGCCGGCGAATGCCGAGGACGCGACGACGGCTCGACGCGGGCGGCGTGCGACCGCGAGCAGCGCCACGGCAGAGCCAGAGATCCACACCAGGACGACGGCGAGGACCGCGGGCCAGGTGACGACGGATCCGATCAGGAGGATGGAAAGCGGTCCGATGAGCGCACCGAGCGTCGCCGAGATCAGGATTCCGGGGAACAGCACCGAGGGTTCTTCCCTCTTCACTCTCACGGCGGAGCGGAGAGTGAAGACTGCTGCCACGACCGAACTGACCAGCCCGATCGGGGCCGCGATGACCAGCTTCTCGGCCGCCCAGGTCCAGTCCACGGCTGCCAGTGCGAGCGCCGTGCCGAGCGCGGCGAAGCCGGCGAGTACGGCGACCACCGCGAGTACGGCGATCAGCCGCGCGCGAAGGATGGGGGAGACGCTGCCCAATCCGGCGCCCAGCAGGCTCGCCCCGATCCACGCCACCGACTGGAGGAGGGCGAGAACGAGCCAGGCGCCGGACAGGGACGACATCAGGCCGCGGTCGACCCGTCGACGGCTGCGGTCGTTGAGAAGGCGCGCGCGCGGGCTCGCGTCATCAGGGTGATGATCGTGCCGAGCACCGCAATGCCATTGACCGCGTGGAGCCCCAGGATGATGGCGCTTCCGACGGTGGGATTGTCTTCATCGCCGCCTCCGACCAATCCGCCGATGATGAAGAGCAGGTACTGCACCGCGATGAGCAAGATGGGCAGCGCGGTCAGCCACACGGTGCGGGCTCCTGCGCGAGCGAGAGCCGCGAACAGCACGGCGAGCAGTGACAGCGTCGGCAGCACCATCGAGCCGTTGATGCGGTGGAACGCGTACAGGTTGTCGTCTTCGCCCTGGGGACCGAAGACCCCCAGTGCGGCGAAGTAGAACTGGAAGACGACGGAGATCAGCAACAGAAGGGTGATGACGAAATAGGCCTTGCGCACAGTGACTCCCGAAGTGAATGAGGGATGCCGGCAGGCGCCGACGCGCCGAGCCTAGCGACGGCATCCCACACCGCGGGAGGGGGCTGGCCCCCGATCGCCGTAACACGACGTTTCCTAGGGTTAGGCTGATCCGATGCCGAGTCGCGCCCGGTGGGCGTTTCTCGGCGGCGCGATCGTGCCGGCGGTCGCGCTCGTCGTCTGGACCATCGCATCCGCCACGGGTGCGGTCGACTCGTCGCGCCTCGTGTCACCCTGGTCGGTCGTCCGCGAGGCGGTCGATCTCGCCGGTCGCGGCCGGCTCGCCTCGCAGGTCGCCCTCTCGCTCGAGCGGCTGCTGACCGGCTTCGCTTTCGGGTCGCTGGTGGGCCTGATGCTGGGCGGCGCCGTCCGGCTGTCACGCACCGCCCGCATCCTGCTCACCCCGACTTTCAACGCGCTGCGCGCCGTGCCGTCCCTGGCTTGGCTACCTGTCGTTCTGGTCTACCTCGGTATCGGCGAGGCACCCACGGTGGTGGCCGTCGCCGTCGGGGCGATGTTCCCGATGTTCGCGACCGTCGCGGGCGCGAACACCCGAGCACCGGCGATCGTCACCGGGCTGCGCCTCGCGCTCGCGCAGTCGTGGCTGGTCCTGATCGCCGCCGAGCTGCTGAGCGCATCCACGGGCATCGGATTCCTGTTGCTCGAGTCGAGCGGGCACGGCCGGATCGCCCGCACCCTGGTGGTGATCGCGGTGCTCGCGGCCCTGAGCAAGACCGGCGACGCGCTGCTCGCCTCCCTCGAACGCCGGGTGCGTGACGACGCTGCTACTCTGGGGCCAGAACGAACACCCGACCACCTTTAAGTCCGTCCAGAGAGACGGGGAAGGAGGTCAGATGCTGACGCGCACCGTGCT
>JBDTQN010000120.1:0-7454 GCA_039932215.1 Pseudolysinimonas sp.
AGGCGGCTCAGGTGGCCTCCGGGCGTGCGTTGCGCGCCGACGACTTCGTCTTCGGCAGCTACCGCGAGACCGGCGTGGCCTACACCCGCGGTATCGACCCGGTCGCGATCGCGCGGGTCTGGCGCGGAGCCGCCGCATCGGCCTGGAACCCCTTCGAGGCGAACATGGCCACCTCGCAGGTGATCATCGGGGCGCAGACGCTGCACGCCACCGGCTATGCGATGGGTGTTCAGGCCGACGGCGCCGACTCGGTCGCCGTGGCGTACTTCGGCGACGGCGCGATGAGCGAAGGCGACGTCAGCGAGGCGATGATCTTCGCCGCGACGTTCCAGGCGCCCGTCGTGTTCTTCTGCCAGAACAACCAGTTCGCGATCTCCGAGCCCGTGACCCTGCAGTCCACGGTGCCGCTGGCCGACCGCCCGGCCGGCTTCGGCATCCCGTCAGTCCGGGTCGACGGCAACGACGTGCTCGCCGTCACCGCGGCGATGCGTCAGGCGCTCGACCGCGCACGCACCGGCGGCGGACCCTCGTTCATCGAGGCGGTCACCTACCGGATGGGTCCGCACACGACCGCCGACGACCCCACCCGCTACCGCGATCCCGCCGAGCTGGAGGTGTGGGGGCGGCGCGATCCGATCTCGCGGCTGCGCACGCTGCTCGAGACGATGGGCGCCGCCGGACCCGAGCTCGAGACCCGCGTCGCCGCATCCGCCGACCGTGTCGCCGCCGCCCTGCGCGCCGGCATCAAAGAGATGGCCGATCCCGAGCCGATGACCGTCTTCGATCACGTGTACGCCGAGCCGCACACCGAGCTCGACCGCCAGCGCGACGACTACGCCCGCTACCTCGAAGGGTTCTCCGAATGAGCACCATGGCCCTGAGTAAGGCTCTCAACCGCGGTCTGCACCGCGCCCTCGCCGACGACGACAAGGTCATGTTGATGGGCGAAGACATCGGCAAACTCGGCGGCGTCTACCGCGTCACCGATGGTCTGCAGGCCGAGTTCGGCGAGCGCCGCGTGATCGACACCCCGCTGGCCGAGTCGGGCATCCTGGGCACCGCGATCGGTCTCTGCTACCGCGGCTACCGCCCGGTGATCGAGATCCAGTTCGACGGGTTCGTGTATCCCGCCTTCGATCAGATCGTGTCGCAGGTCGCCAAGATGCACGCCCGCACGCGTGGTCTCGTGACCCTGCCGATCACGATCCGCATCCCGGTCGGCGGCGGCATCGGCGCGGCCGAGCACCACTCCGAGTCTCCCGAGGCGTATTTCGCGCACACCGCCGGGCTTCGGGTCGTGAGCGTCTCGAACCCGCAGGATGCGTTAACGGTTCTGCGCCAGGCGATCGCCAGCGATGACCCGGTGGTGTTCTTCGAGCCGAAGCGCCGGTACCACACCAAGGGCGAGGTCGACGAAGAGCTCGCCCTGCAGGACGCGCTTCCGATGGGCAGCGCGCGCGTCGTGCGCGAGGGTTCCGATGTGACGCTCGTCACGTTCGGTGGTCTCGTGCAAGTGGCTCTGGATGCCGCCGCGGCCGCCGAGGACGAGGGACTGTCGATCGAGGTCATCGACCTGCGCTCGCTGTCCCCGATCGACTACGACACCGTCACCGCATCGGTGCGGCGCACCGGCCGCGTCGTCATCGCCCACGAGGGCCCGCGTGAGGTCGGACTCGCGTCCGAGATCGCGGCCGTCGTGACCGAGCGCTGCTTCCACTTTCTCGAAGCCTCGCCCGTGCGGGTCACCGGACACGACGTGCCGTACCCGCCGTCGAAGCTCGAGAAGCACCACCTCCCCGATCTCGACCGCATGCTCGACGGCGTCGACCGCGCGCTCGGACGGGTTCCGACGGGTTCCGGGGTGTCGTCGTGACGTTGAGGGAGTTCAAGCTCCCCGACCTCGCGGAGGGGCTCACCGAGTCGGAGATCGTCACCTGGCGGGTCGCCGTCGGTGACCACGTCACGTTGAACCAGATCATCGCCGACGTCGAGACCGCCAAGGCCGTCGTCGAACTGCCGTCCCCGTTCGACGGGATCGTGCAGGCGCTGCACGCCGAGCCCGGCGATACCGTCGAGGTCGGCACGCGCATCGTGACGTTCGAGCTCGAGGATGGCGCGGTCCCGGTGGTTGAGCCTGTCGAAACCACCCCCGCTGAAACCACCCCCGACGACCCCGAGCCCAACCTCGTCGGCTACGGCGCCGGCCCGGAACGCTCAGGTCGTCCTGCCCGTCGCAAGCGCGCCGACGCTCCGACCGCTCGACCGGCAGCGGAGCCGGTCGCCCATGCGAAGCATGCCGAACGCCCCCGCTCCACCCCGCCGGTGCGCTACCTGGCCGACCAGCTCGGCATCGACATCTCCAGCCTCACTGGCACCGGGCCGGAGGGGCTGATCACGCGCGAGGACGTCGAGAGCGCGACGTCGGGAGCCACCGCTTCGGACACGACCGTGTCGACACGCGAGAGCGTCGCTGCGCAACCCGCCTCGGGGCTCGAGCGCCGCATCCCGATCAAGGGGGTGCGCAAGTTCACCGCCGCCGCGATGGTGCGCAGCGCGTTCACGGCTCCGCACGCGTGCGTGTTCCTCACCGTCGACGTGACACCGACGATGGAGCTGCTGTCGCGGCTCTCGGAACGTCGTGATCTCGCCGATACGCGCATCACGCTGCTCGCCCTCGTGGCGCGCGCGTTCGTGATCGCGCTGCGCGCGCATCCCGAACTGAACAGCCGGTGGGATGACGACGCCCAAGAGATCGTCACGTACGGTGCTGTGCACCTGGGCATCGCCGCCGCGACCGACCGGGGCCTCGTGGTGCCCACGATCCGTGACGCGCAGGCGCAGACGCTGCCGCAGCTGGCGCGGTCGCTCGGCGAGCTGACCCGCGACGCGCGAGCCGGGACCACGCCGCCCGAACGCCTCACCGGAAGCACCATCACGATCAGTAACCCCGGCGTGTTCGGGGTCGACGCGGGCACGCCGATCCTGAACCCCGGCGAGGCCGCGATCCTCGCGCTCGGCGCGGTGCAGAACCGCCCGTGGGAGTACCAGGGCGAGATCGCGCTGCGCCGCGTGATGACGCTCAGCCTGTCGTTCGATCACCGCGTCGTCGACGGGGCGGGGGCGTCGATGTTCCTCGCCGACCTGGGCGGGCTGCTGTCGGATCCGGCCCTCGCGATGCTGCACGACGCCGGCACGGGACCCTTGGCGCTCGACTAACTGCCGAAAGGGCACGAATGGCGGGTGGCTCACCCCGCGCACCCACTATTTCTGCCCCCTCGCGGGAGGGGCTAGGCGCGCAGTGCGGCCAGCGCCATGCGCGCGAGAATCTCGGGCGTCGCGGCGCGGCCGGTGCGGGGCGTCGAGTTCATGAGCCCGAAGCCGGCATGCGCCCGCGCGCGCAGCGCACTCGGGTCGGCGCCCGGATCCAGCCGCGCTAAGACCGCGACCCAGAGTTCGACGTAGGTGCGCTGCAGCGCGCGCACGGTGCGGCTGTCGGGGTCGGCGAGGCTGTCGAGGTCGCGGTCCTGCACGCGGATGACCGCCGCGTTCGACACGGCGAATCGCACGTGAAAGGCGACCAGGTCGTCGAGGGCGACCGCGGCATCCCGATCGCGTTCGATCACCGCCTGCCCGCCGGCGAGCAGCCCCTCGCTCGCGTCGAGCAGGATGGCGGCGAGCACCGCCTGCTTGCCGGGGAAGTGCCGGTACACCGCGGGGCCGCTGATGCCGGCTGCTCCGCCGATGTCTTCGAGGGTGACCCGCTCGAACCCGCGCTCGGCGAACAACCGCGCGGCGGCGTCGAGCAGCGCGGCGCGTCGTTCGGCCTTGGCGAGGGCACGGGTGGTCACAGACTCAGTGTAGACACTTCGGTTAATGACGGCTAACCTGAAACACAGTGAACCAGCATTCACTGAAAGGCCAACGATGACCATCCTGCAGAGCGCCGTCCGCGCCGACGACGAGTCCGCTCAGGCGAACGACGCCGCTCAGCGCGAGCTCGTCGACGAACTGCACGCCCGCCTGGCCATCGCTGCGCTCGGAGGCCCCGAAGCATCCCGCGACCGCCACGTGGCCCGCGGCAAGCTGCTGCCCCGTGATCGCGTCGAGCACCTGCTGGATGACGGCAGCCCGTTCCTCGAGGTCGCCCCGCTCGCGGCCTACGACTTGTACGAGGGCGACGCGCCCGGCGCCGGCGTGATCGCGGGCATAGGCCTCGTTGAGGGCCGCCAGGTGATGATCATCTGCAACGACGCGACGGTCAAGGGCGGCACCTACTACCCGATGACGGTGAAGAAGCACCTGCGCGCGCAAGAGATCGCGCTCGAGAACCGCCTGCCCGTCATCTCGCTGGTCGACTCGGGCGGCGCGTTCCTGCCGCTGCAGGACGAGGTCTTCCCCGACCGCGACCATTTCGGGCGCATCTTCTTCAATCAGGCGCGCATGTCGTCGCTCCGCATCCCGCAGCTCGCCGCCGTGATGGGCAGCTGCACCGCCGGCGGCGCCTACGTCCCCGCGATGAGCGACGAGGTCGTCATCGTGCGGGGGCAGGGCACGATCTTCCTCGGTGGACCGCCGCTGGTGAAGGCGGCGATCGGCGAGATCGTGACGCCAGAAGAGCTGGGCGGCGGTGAGCTGCACGCCCGCACCTCGGGCGTCGTCGACCACCTGGCCGAGGACGACGAGCACGCGCTGCAGATCATCCGCGAGATCGTCGCGACGCTGCCACCCGACCCCGAGCCGGCCTGGGCCGTCGCCGAATCACGCGATCCACTGACCGACGGCCTGTACGCCGTGGTCCCGACCGACGTCAGCGCGCCCTACGACGTACGCGAGGTCATCGCGCGGCTCGTCGACGGCAGCGAGTTCCGCGAGTTCAAGTCGGAGTACGGCGAGACGCTCGTCACCGGGTTCGCGCACATCCACGGGCACCCGGTCGGCATCGTCGCGAACAACGGGGTGCTGTTCTCGGCGTCGGCGCAGAAGGGCGCGCATTTCATCGAGCTGTGCGATCAGCGCGGCATCCCGCTGGTGTTCCTGCAGAACATCTCGGGATTCATGGTGGGCCGCGATGCCGAGGCGGGCGGCATCGCCAAGGACGGCGCGAAGATGGTCACCGCGGTGGCCACCACGCGCGTGCCGAAGCTGACCGTGATCATCGGCGGGTCGTTCGGCGCCGGCAACTACTCGATGTGCGGGCGCGCGTACTCGCCCCGCTTCCTGTGGACCTGGCCCGCGAGCCGCATCTCGGTGATGGGCGGCGCTCAGGCTTCGAGCGTGCTCGCGACGGTCAAGCGCGACCAGCTCGAGGGCAAGGGTGAGCAGTGGTCGGCCGCCGATGAGGAGGCGTTCCGCACCCCGATCCGCGACGACTACGAAGCCCAGGGCAGCCCGTACCACGCCACCTCGCGCCTGTGGGACGACGGCATCATCGACCCCGCCGACACCCGCCGCATGCTCGGCCTGGCCCTGCAGGTGTGTTCGCGGGTACCCCTCCCCGAGCCGCGCTTCGGCCTGTTCCGGATGTGATGGCCGCCTTGTTCACTGTGCCTTTCGATCGAGGGGGCGTCCTGATCGCGAACCGCGGCGAGATCGCCGTGCGCGTCATCCGCGCGCTCGAGCGCCTCGGCATCCGCTCGGTCGCCGTCTACACCGACGCCGACGCCGGGGCGCCGCATGTCGCGCTCGCCGACACCGCGGTGCGTATTGCGAGCTACCTCGACATCGACGCGGTTCTGGATGCCGCGGCCGGCTCGGGCGCGCAGGCCATCCACCCGGGCTACGGCTTCTTGAGCGAAAACGCGTCATTCGCGCGCGCATGCGCCGCGGCGGGTGTGGTGTTCATCGGGCCGGGCGTCGACGCGCTCGAGACGATGGGCGACAAGATCGCGGCGAAAGAGGCGGTCACCGTGCGCGGGGTGCCGACCGTGCCGGGCAGCTCCGGCACCGGCCTCGACGACGCGGCGCTCACCGCGGCCGCGAGCGAGGTCGGCTTCCCGCTCTTGATCAAGCCGTCCGCCGGCGGCGGCGGCAAGGGAATGCAGGTGGTGCGGGATGCCGGCGAGCTGCCCGCCGCGCTCGCCTCGGCCCGGCGCGTGGCGGCCTCCGCCTTCGCCGACGACAATCTGCTGCTGGAGAGGTTGATCGAGACCCCCCGGCACATCGAGGTGCAGATCCTCGCCGATCGCGCGGGCACCACCATCCACCTGGGGGAGCGCGAGTGCTCGCTGCAGCGCCGCCACCAGAAGGTCGTCGAAGAGGCACCGTCGCCGCTGCTCGATGCGACGACCCGCGCCTGCATCGGCGAGGCCGCCTGCGAGGTCGCGCGCAGCGTGTCGTACGAGGGTGCGGGCACCGTCGAGTTCCTGGTCGCGGACGCGGCGCCGGATGAATTCTTCTTCATCGAGATGAACACCCGGCTGCAGGTCGAGCATCCCGTCACCGAACTGGTCACCGGCATCGACCTGGTCGAGCAGCAACTCCGCATTGCGGCGGGGGAGCCGCTGACCCTCGCGCAGGACGACGTCACTCTCACGGGCCACGCGATCGAGGCGCGCATCTACGCCGAGTCGCCGTCGCGCGGATTCCTTCCCGCGACCGGAGCGGTGCTCGCGCTGCACGAGCCGTCCGGCCCCGGCTGGCGTGTCGACAGCGGACTCGTGCAGGGCATGACGGTCGGCGGTGACTACGACCCGATGCTCGCCAAGGCCATCGGATTCGGCGCCACCCGCGACGAGGCGCTCGACCGGCTCGACGCACTGCTCGCCGAGACCGTGGTGCTGGGGGTCGACACGAACATCGACGAGCTGCGCAGCGTGCTCGCCGACCCCGAGGTGCGTGCGGGGCGGCTCGACACGGGGCTGCTCGACCGCCGCGGGACTCCGCCGGCCGCCGAGCCCGACGAGACCGACATCGCTGCCGCCGACGCGGTGATCGAGCACGCCCGCCCACGTGGCTCCGGGCCGTGGACCCGCGACGGGTGGCGTGCTGGGCGGCCGGCCGCCGCATCCACGCCCGTCATCGACCTGGGTGACCACCGCTACCGCGTGGGGCGCGAGACCGTGTGGGCCGTGCGCGACGGCGCGACGCTGTGGTTGCGGCGCAACGGTCGCACGCTCGAACTGCCGGCGCCGACCCGTGCCGAACGGGTCGCCGCGATGCTCGCCGGCCTGGAACGGGCGACCGGCCCGGTCAGCCCCGAACTGCGCACCCAGATGCCCGGAACCGTCGTCGCCGTGTCTGTCGCCGACGGCGACCACGTCGACGCCGGAGCCACGATCGTCACCGTCGAGGCGATGAAGATGGAGCACGCTCTCGTGTCACCCGTCGCCGGAACCGTCGACATAGATCGCCGGAACACTTCCGTTTCCGGCCGGGTTACACGAATTGGCATAGATGAGCTCGTGGTCCAGAACGGCGTTCGCGCCATCGTCGACGAAGATTGCGCTGCCCACGGA
>JBDTQN010000121.1:0-7444 GCA_039932215.1 Pseudolysinimonas sp.
TCGAGAAGGCGCAGCGCGAAGGCATCGAGATCGTGCTGATCGACACCGCCGGGCGCTTGCAGACCAAGACCGGCCTCATGGACGAGTTGACCAAGGTGCGCAAGGTCATCGAGAAGCTCGCGCCAATCGCCGAGGTACTGCTGGTACTCGACGCGACCACCGGCCAGAACGGCCTCGCGCAGGCGGAAGCGTTCATCGAGCACGCGGGCGTCACCGGACTGGTGCTGACCAAGCTCGACGGCTCCGCCAAGGGCGGCTTCGTGCTGGCGGTGCAAGAGAAGACGGGCATCCCGATCAAGCTCGTCGGCCAAGGCGAGGGCATCGGCGACCTCACCGGGTTCACCCCGCACGTGTTCGCGCAGCAGCTCGTCGGCTGATGCGCCCGCTAGTCTCGTCCGCATGAGGATTGCACCGCTTCGCGCAGGTGTGGGTGCGGCGGTGGTCACAGCGGCGCTGCTGCTCGCCGGGTGCACCGGCCTGCAGGGCAAGCCGCGAGACGTGCTCGACGACAACACCTGGACGCTGACTCAAGAACTGCGCGCCCTCGACGGGGTCGAGGACGCGTCGGCATCAGGCGCGTATGAGGGCACGTGGCCGATCTGGGTCGAGGTGATGCTCGCCGACGACCTGGATCGCGACGAGACTCTCGACACCATGGTCGCCATCCACGACACGGTGATCGCCGCCGATCGCTTCGGCGAGGAGTTCGGCAGGTATGAGCTGAAGGTGTTCGCGATCGACCCGGTCGATCACCCCTCGGGTGTCGGCATCGTCTGGGATCGCGGGCTTCCGGCAGCAGCCGACGGCGTGCGCGCCGACACCTCGCTCTGGCTTGATCTGATCGATCAGGCGCCCGCCGTGTCGGTGTGGTTCCAGGCGCTCGGCACCAGGGGGCACCTGACAGTGCTGCGCGAGGTCGCCGCCGACGGCACCCTCGCAGATCCCGCCACGCTCGAGCCCCTCTACCAAGCGGTCTTCGCCGACGCGGGGCTCGACCCTGCCGAGTTCGAGGTGGACATCGAATGACGCGCCGACACAAGCCCCTCGCGGCGCTCTCGGTGACTCTCGCTGCCGTTCTGCTGCTCTCGGGGTGCACCGCCCTCGGATTCGACACCCCCGGCCTCGACGAGGAGCGCGACACGCTCGAAGACCAGGCCGAGGCGGCGGTGGAGGCCGTCGACGGCGTCAGCGGTGCCCAAGCCTTCCCCGGAACCGGCCGTCTCTCGGTGGACGCCTACTTCGATGACTGCGAAACCGCCGTGGCCACTGCGCCAGATGTCGCCGCAGCGGCATTCGCTCTCGACCCGTCGCGAGTCCTGAGCGTCACCTTGCAGGTCGAGGGGAGTGGCTTCAGGTGGATCGCCTATACCCCCGACCGCGAGGACCGCTTCGTGGCCGCCACTCGCATCTGGTGCGACACGTTCGAGCACATGCACCCGATCACGGCGAACGTCTCACCGCCGCGCAGCTTCTTGCGCGGCGAGGAGTTCGGTCTCTGGCTGATTGCGCCCGACGAAGCGGCTGCCGAAGTATTACGCCTCGAGGCCACTCAGCTCGCCGTCGACGCGGGGTTCCGGGTACGCCCGGACGGCGGTGTCACCGTGCAGCTGTACTCCGATGTCGGCAGCGCTGCGCCGACTGCCACACCCACACCGAACCCGTGACGAAGGGCTAGTCGGCGCGGGGGTGCGCGGCGAAGAACGCCGCGATCGTGGCGGTCGCGTCGAGCCGGGTCGACGGCGGGTCGCCGGCTGTCGCTGACCCCGTCGCCCCCGGCCACTGGTGCCCGGCATCGGCGATCTCGATGTACTCGACCGCCGTTCCCGCCTCGCACGGTGTGGCGGTGGTCGCGACCACCAGCGCGTCCCCGCCGACCGGCGCCGTGACCGGCTCACCGCATCCGTCGGCCTCCAGCCAGTAGGCGATCACGTCGGCGAGTGGGGGGCCGTCGATGTTCTGCGTTCCGCCGCCCTGGCTGCCGTCGGGCGGCACGCTGCCGTCGATCCCGCCCTGGATGTGCAACACCGACACCGGACCCGGCGCCGCGCAGTCGACCAGCATCGTCGCTGACACCGGTGCGATCGCGGCGAACACGTCGCTCTCGCACGCCAGCCGGTACGCCATGATGCCGCCGTTCGACATGCCCGTTGCGAAGGTGCGCTGCGGGTCGATGTCGAGCCGGCCCGAGATCTCGGCGACCACCGCCTCGACGAATCCGACGTCGTCGACGTCTTTCTTCATCGCCGGGCCGCAGCATCCGCCCGCGTTCCACGACCGTCCCACGCCCTCCGGGTAGGCGACGATCAGGCCGTCGCGCTCGGCCTGTGCGTCCCAGCCATACGCGAGCTCGGCCTGCTCGGCCGACCCGAATCCGCCGTGCAGCATCACGACGAGCGTCACCGGACCGGCCTTGAGCGTGCGCGGAACGTAGACGCGGTAGTCGCGCGAGACACCGTCGAACTCGAGGGTGTGAGTCGAACTGCCCGTTGGGTAGTCGACCGACGGCGGTGCCGGCTGCGGTCGTCCGGCGCAGCCGGCGAGCACCAGCACGAGAAGCAGGGCGGGAATCAGGAGGCGTCGCATGAGCCCATTGTGGAGAGGGCGCGTGGCCGCGGCATCGTCCAGGCGGAGTGTGTCGACTACTCCCGTGAGACGACGAAGTGGCGAGGCACGGCGGCGCGACCGACGCGCCGCGTGAGCTCGTGCGTCAGCGCAGCGGCGTCGATGGCCGGGTCCGAAACCGTGACCTCGGCGCAGAGCCGCGAGCCGAGCAGGTCGTCCGGCTCTGGCCAGACGCGCGCCGCGACGACGCCCGGCACCGCACGCAGCGCATCGGCGATGTGCTCGGGTGAGAGCAGCTCTCCGCCGATGTCGACAAGGTCGCCATGGCGACCGTCGACCACCAGCCGCCCGCGTTCGACGTGCCCCAGATCGCCCGGATCGCGACGCCGCCCCCCCAGAGGCGACGTGATCAGGATGCGCTGGTCGCCATCCACGTCGATCGTCACGCCCGCGAGCGGTCGCCCGTCGATCGCGACGGTCCCCGTCTCGGTGGAGCCGTAGCAGTCCAGCACCCGTGCCCCGCCCGCTTCGAGCTGTGCCCGCAGGGTGGCGGGCAGTTTCGATGATCCCGACACCACGAGCCGCACCCCGTCGAAGGCGGAGGGGTCGTCGTCCCACAGTCGCCCGAGCTGCGCAGGGACCCCGCTGATCGTGGTGACGCCGTGCCGTGCGGCGGCCTCCGCCTGCTCGGCGGGTCGCATCCCGCTGGCGAGGATCACCGTGCGCCCCCGTGTCAGCCCGGCCAGCACCATGCTGAGTCCGTGCCCGTGATCGGGCGGGGCGAGTACGAGCACGCTTCCCGCCGGCATCCGCAGGCGCCGGTCCGCGTCGGCCAGCTGCAGCATCTGGCGAATCCCGAGCCGTCCCCGCGCCGTGACGCTGGGTGTGCCCGTGGTTCCGGTGGAAAGCAACTGGACCGACCCGGTCGTGCGACGGCGAGGGCTCGCAGCGAGACCCCCCTCGCGCACGAACACGTCCCACGCGTGAACGCTCTCGAGGTCGGCGGGCGGTGAGCTCCGCGGTCCGACCGCTACCGCATCCAGCCCAGCGATCCCCGCGGCCGCCAGCACCACGAAGAAGTCGATCCCCCCGTCGCCGCGCACGGCGACGCGACCCCCGCCCGGCCACCGTTCGCGCATCGCCGCCGCCGTCGCCCCGAGTGCAGCATCAAGTTCTCTGCCGGTCATCGAGTCCAGCGCCCGCACGAGCACGGTCCGGTCGGGTGCGCGCAGTGCCGCCAGCCCGACCGCCGTCGCCAGCCCATGCCGCCGCAGCATCCCGGCGGCTCCGCGGTAGCGGAACACCCCCGACCGCACCGCGAGCGACCCGGCGGCCGCGACCCCGACGCCGCCGCGCAGTTTCACGCGCGGTCCAGCCGCCGGTCGTAGGCGCGCACGATGCGGTCCGAGAGCCCGGGGAACGCGACGAGCACGCCGCCGGCCAGCCGCGACCACCACGGCGAGATCAGCCGCGGACGCTCGACCACGGCCCGCGCGATCAGTTTCACCGCATCGACGGGTCGCATCGCGGGCGACGACGAGCCGTAGGTCGGCGCGCTCATCGCCGTGCGCACCAGCGGCAGATGAATCGACGTGACCGCGATGCCGTGGGGCGCGAGTTCCGGAGCCACCGCCCGCAGCCACGCATCGAACGCGGTCTTCGACGCCCCGTACACCGACCAGCCCGCAGCGGGGACGTCGATCGACGTCGACCCGATCGACACGATGTGGCCGCGCCCCGCCGCGACCATGGCCGGCACGAGCACCTGCAGCATCGAGACCGGTCCGATGTAGTTGACCCCGATCGTTCGGGTCACGTCGTGCGGTCGGTCCGCGTAGTCGAGCAGTCGGCGACGGATCGAGTGCCCGGCGTTCGACACAACGAGTTCGGGGGTTCCCACCTCGCTCAGGATGCGTTCCGCGGCGGCCGCGGCGGCATCCGGATCGCGCAGGTCGGCCACGATCACGTGGGCCTCACCCCCGGCTCGCCGGATCGCGACCGCGACGACCTCGAGCGCCGCCTCGTCTCGCGCGAGCAGCACGATCCGGGCACCGACGCGCGCCAGGCGCCGGGCGGCCTCGGCGCCGATCCCACGTGAGGAACCGGTGACCACGACCACTCTGCCCCGCAGCCGCGCGGCCAGAGCCCGCCGCGACGGCCCTGCGGGCCGAAGCCCGAGCAGCGCCGGCAGCCAGTCCATGTCAGCGCTGGTTCGCGTAGGCGACGGCGCGTTCGGCGTAGGTCGCGGCGTTGGCGTCGAGGGCGGCGACCTCGTCGTCGGTCAGTTCGCGACGCACCTTCGCCGGCACACCGGCGACGAGCGACCGCGGAGGGATCACGGTGTCTTCGAGAACGACCGCTCCGGCGGCGACGAGGGAGTGGGCGCCGACGACGGCCCGGTTCAGCACGGTCGCGTTCATACCGATGAGGCAGCCGTCTTCGATGCGGCAGCCGTGCACGACCGCGCCGTGCCCGACGCTCACGCCCGCACCGATGATCGCGGGTGAGCCGGGGTCGGCGTGCACGACCACGTTGTCTTGCAGGTTGCTGCGCTCGCCGAGCACCAGGTCGTCGGTGTCGCCGCGCATCACCGCCCCGAACCAGACGCTCGCCCCCGCCTTCACGGTCACGCGCCCGACCAGCGTGGCGTTCTCGGCCACGAAGGCATCAGGATCGACCTGCGGGTGGATGTCGTCGAACGGCAGCAGCGGCATCGCCCCAGGCTAGCGGCGCGATCTAGACTCCCGACATGGCCGACGAAGAGCACGACACCATCGACAAGACCGAGACCGCCGCCGTGAAGCCGCGGCGCACCGCCCTTTCGACGCCGCTGCTCGGCATCGTGCTCGGCATCGTCGGCACCGTGCTGATGGCGTACGGCTTCGTGAACGGCATCTCGGCCGCGCTCGACGGCACCGACGGCAACTCGGGCCTGTTCATCGGGCTCTTCATCGGCGGGGGAGTGCTCGCCGCGATCGCGATCCTCATCGGTCTGGTCGGTCTGGTGCGCGGCGGCCACCGCATCCTGTCGTTCCTGTCGCTGGTGATCGGGCTCGTCCCCGCGGTCGTGATCCTGCTGATCCGTCTCGCCAACGCGTAAGCGCGTGCCCGACAGCACGGACTCGTTCGACGTCGTCGTGATCGGCGCCGGACCCGCGGGAACCGCGGCCGCCCTGCGCGCCGCCGAGCTCGGCGCGAGCGTCGCCGTGCTTGAGGCAGACCGCACCGGCGGAACCTGCGTGAACACCGGCTGCGTGCCCACCCGCGTGCTCGCGAAGGCGGCTCGGCTGATGCGCGACGTGCGCTCCGCCGACGCGTACGGCATCACGGTCGGCGAGCACCACCTCGACTGGCCCGCGACCGTTGCGCGGGTGCGGCAGAGAGTGGATGCCGTGCGGTCCATCAAAGACGAGGCGCGCCGTTTCGGGGCGGCGGGCATCGAACTGGTGCTCGAGGGGCGCGCCCGCTTCGTCGACGCGAACACCCTGCAACTCGACTCGGGCCGCCGCGTGCGTGGCGACTCGGTGATCATCTGCGTCGGAGGCCACTCCCGGCTCCTCCCCATTCCCGGTGCCGAGCTGGCGACCGTCCCCGAGCACGTACTCGACCTGGCCGAACTGCCCTCCCGGGTCGCGATCATCGGCGCGGGCAACACCGGCGCCCAGCTGGTGACGGTCTTCAACGCGTTCGGCTCGCAGGTGACCGTGCTCGATGTCGCGCCGCGCATCCTGCTGGCATCGGATGCCGCCGTCAGCGAAGCGGTCGCGACCGCGTTCACCGAGCAAGGCGTCGCCGTGCGCACCGGGCTCGCCGGAGTGAACAGCCTCGCGCAGGTCGCGGACGGGATCGAGCTGACCTGGAACACCGACGTCACGGAGACCTTCGACGCGGTCATCATGGCAACCGGCTGGCCGGCCGACGTCGACGACCTCGGTCTCGACGCCGCGGGTATCACGCCTGAGCGTTCTGCCATCCCGGTCGACCAGTACTTCCGCACCGTGGTGCCGCACATCTTCGCGGTCGGCGACGCGAACGGCCGCGACATGCTCGTGCAGGCGGCGATGTTCGAGGGCGAGGCCGCGGCCGAGAACGCGGTGCTCGATGCGAACCGCCGCACCCCGCATCACCTGCTGCCCGCCGGCGGGTTCACGGACCCCGACTACGCCGGCGTGGGGCTCACCCGCGAGCAGGCGCTGGAGCGCGACCCGCACTGCATCGTCGTGACCGTGCCGTACACATCTCTCGACCGCGCCGTCATCGACGACCGTCAGCGCGGGTTCCTGATGCTCATCGCCGATCGGCGGCGCGAGCTGATTCTGGGGTCGCATGCCGTCGGCGAGAACGCGATCGAGGTCGTTCAGTCGGTGACGACCGCGATGGCGGCGGGCATCGACGTCGCCACCCTCGCCGGGGTGAAGTTCGCGTACCCGACCTACAGCGCGGTGATCGGACTGGCGGCGCGGGCCCTGCTCGCTGAGGCTGCGGACTAGCTGCTCGGTTTAGGCTGTCAGCACCATGGCAGCATTCGGAAACCTCTCGGATCGCCTCACCGCGACCTTCCGCAACCTCCGCACCAAGGGCAAGCTCACGCCCGCAGACGTTGACGGCACCGTCCGCGAGATCCGCCGCGCCCTCCTCGACGCCGACGTCGCGCTGGAGGTCGTAAAGGACTTCACCGGCAAGGTGCGCGAGCGCGCCCTCAGCGACGAGGTCAGCAAAGCCCTCAACCCGGCGCAGCAGGTCGTGCAGATCGTCAATGACGAACTGATCGCGATCCTCGGTGGCCAGCAGCGTCGCCTCGAATTCGCCAAGAAGCCCCCGACCGTGATCATGCTGGCCGGCCTGCAGGGTGCCGGTAAGACGACGCTCGCCGGCAAGCTCG
>JBDTQN010000122.1:0-7387 GCA_039932215.1 Pseudolysinimonas sp.
TCCGTATCGATGTCGCCGTCGGCGACGTCGTCCGTCGCGACCAGGTGGTCGCGCACATCGAAGAAGAGAGCGCATGAACTCCCAATTGACCCCCGACGAGCTGGCGCTGCAGACGCGCGTCCGCGAATTCGCCGACACCGTCGTCGCGCCCGCCGCGTACCAGTACGACACCGAGCGTCGCCTGCCGATGGAGATCATCGCCCAGATGGGCGAGATGGGACTGTTCGGGCTTCCGTTCCCAACCGAGTACGGCGGAGGCGGCGGCACGTACACCGACCTGTGCCTCGCCGTCGAGGCGCTCGCGCGGGTCGATCAGAGCATCGCCGTCACGCTGGAGGCCGGGGTCGGGCTCGGCATCATGCCGATCTACCGCTATGGCACCGAAGAGCAGAAGCAGCGCTGGCTGCCCGACCTGCTCGCCGGGCGCGCGCTCGCCGGCTTCGGGCTGACCGAGGCGAACGCGGGTTCGGATGCCGCCGGCACCGAGACCACCGCGATTCTCGAGGGCGAGGGTGACGACGCGGTGTGGGTCATCAACGGCACGAAGCAGTTCATCACCAACTCGGGCACTCCGATCACGAGCGTCGTCACGATCACCGCCGTCACCGGCGAGTCGACCCGTGCCGACGGCAGCATCAAGAAAGAGCTGTCGTGCATCCTGGTGCCGACCGACACCCCCGGCTTCGTCGCCGAGCCCGCCTACGACAAGGTCGGCTGGCACACCTCCGACACGCACCCGCTCACGCTGACCGACGTGCGCGTGCCCGCGGCGAACCTGCTGGGCGAGCGCGGGCGCGGGTACGCGAACTTCCTGCGCATCCTCGACGAGGGTCGCATCGCCTTCGCCGGGCTCTGCTCCGGTGCCGCCGAGGGCTGCTTCGACGAGGCCCTGCGCTACGCCAAGCAGCGCGTGGTGTTCGGCCATCCGATCGGCGAGAACCAGTACGTGGCCTTCAAGATCGCCAACATGCAGGCCCGTGCGCACGCCGCGCACCTGACATTCATGGATGCCGCCCGCAAGATGGATGCCGGATTGCCTTTCAAGATGGAGGCATCCATCGCCAAGATGGTCACGAGCAACGCCGCCATGGACAATGCCCGCGACGCGACGCAGGTCTGGGGTGGCTACGGCTTCATGAACGAGAACGCGGTCGCACGTCACTACCGTGACAGCAAGATCCTCGAGATCGGCGAGGGCACCACCGAGGTGCAGCTGATGATCATCTCGCGGGAGCTGGGACTCATTTCCTAAGGAGCGAGCATGCGCCAGATCGAGCAACGCGGCCTCTACTACGACGAGTTCGAGCAGGAGGTGAAGTACCTGCACCGGCCCGGACGCACCGTCACCGAGGCCGACAATGTGCTGTTCACCACGATGACGATGAACACCCAGGCCCTGCACCTCGACGCCTTCTGGTCTGAGACGCAGGAGTTCGGGCAGCGGCTGGTGAACTCGATGTTCACACTGTCGACGGTGGTCGGCATGTCGGTCGCGCAACTCACGCAGGGGACCATCGTCGCCAACCTGGGTTTCAGCGAGGTAGCCTTCCCGCATCCCGTGTATCACGGTGACACGCTCTATGCCGAGACGACCGTGGTCGAGAAGCGGCTCTCGGCGTCGCGGCCGGGGCAGGGCATCGTGACGCTGTCGCACCTGGGGCGCAATCAGCACGGTGCGACGGTGGTGCGGGCGATCCGCACGACACTGGTGTGGACCGAAGACGGGCACGCGAAGGCCGCGGCCGAGTGACCTTCGAGCTCGGTCCCGCGCTGCTGTTCTGCCCGGCCGACCGTCCTGACCGGTATGCGAAGGCGCTCGATCGCGCCGACGGGGTGATCCTCGACCTCGAAGACGCGGTGGCGCCCGAGAACCGAGCCGCGGCCCGCGAGGCGATCGCGGCGAGTGCGCTGGATCCGGCGCGCGTGATCGTGCGCGTCAACGAGTCCGGCTCCCCCGATGGAGACCTCGACCTGGCAGCGCTCGCCGCAACCGAGTACCGCACGATCATGGTGCCGAAGGCCGATGCGCGGCTGGTCTCGCCGGACGGCTTCGACGTGATCGCGCTGTGCGAGAGCGCTGCGGGGGTCGTCGCGGCTCCCGAGCTCGCGACCAGGGTGTCCGCCCTGATGTGGGGCGCCGAAGACCTGATCGCCTCGCTGGGCGGCACGTCATCCCGCCGGGCCGACGGCGCCTACCGCGACGTCGCCCGCGTGGCACGCGCGAACGTGTTGCTCGCCGCCGGCGCGGCGGGCATCCCGGCCATCGACACGGTGCACCTCGATATCGACGACCTCGACGGGCTGCGTGCCGAGGCCGAAGACGCCGTCGCCTCGGGCTTCGCGGCCACGGCCTGCATCCACCCGTCGCACGTCGACGTGATCCGCGCGGCCTACCGGCCCTCAGACGAGCAGGTCGCCTGGGCGAAGCGGGTTCTGGATGCCGCGGCCGGCTCGTCGGGCGTGTTCCGCTTCGAGGGCGGCATGGTCGACGGCCCCGTGTTACGGCACGCCGAGGCGATCATCCGGCGGTCGTCAGCATGGTGAGGCCGAGCGCGCCCTCGAGCTGCTCGGTGGTGAGCTCGACACTGACGGCACCCAGCTCGGCGATCGAGTGCACGTGCGTGCCGCCGCAGGCCAGACGCACCTCGCCCGACGGCAGGTCGGCGACCCAGTAGCGGCGGTCGGTGAGCAGGTCGCCGTCGCGGTCGATACGGATCGTGCCTCCCGCCGCGACCCACGATGCCAGGGTGGCGTTCACGGTGGCGGCCACGGCATCCGGGTCGTCGAGCGCCGCCGGATCGAAACCCGCCTTGCGCAGCGACTTGCCGACGCGGTACGTGTCTCGGGCGCCGCGCTCACGGATCGTCGAGGTCACGTTCGCGGCCGCTTCGAAGCCGCGGTTGTCTTTCGACCACGCGTCGGCCAGCGCCGCGTCGAGCGCCAGCGACGCCAGGTGGCAGGCGGTGTGCCCGGCCGAGAGCAGTTCGCGGTAGCCCGCGTCGACCTCGACCGTGACCGTGTCGCCCTCGGTCAGCGAGGCGTCCACGTCGACGAGGTGTGCGACCACGAACGCCCACCCGTCGGTGCCCTTGCGCACCGGGATGTCAGCGCCGAGAAACAGTGACTCGCCGTCGGTGGCGGCGACCACCGCATCCAGCACCTCGATCGTGACGTCGCCGGCGTCGAGCACGGCACGGTCGGCCCCCTGGTCGGGCCAGCCGGCGTCGACCGGGTGGCACGCGGTGCGGTCGAGCAGCACGGCCAGCCGGCCCTCGAGCGACTCGACGTGCAACACGCGTGCCTCGGCCGTGGTGTCGCCGTTCGGGGCTGTGTCGCTGCAATACGTGACGATCGTGTCGGTGGTGGGGAGGGTCACCTCTCGACCGTAGCGCGCAACCGCGCGACCCGGGCGTACGCGAGATCCCGCGCGCTCGGGTTCTTCGAACCGGCCAGGGCGCGCGCCACGATCCACAGGATCAGCCGCGTCGAGGTGATCGCGGGCCACCACGCGCGGCGCAGACCCAGCAGCCGGCGGTACTCGACCGGGAGCGATGCCACGGCGCCGGCGAACAGGATGCGGTAGGCGCCGCCCGTGCCCGACAGAGGCGGCGTGCGCAGGAAGGCGACCGCCTCATCCACCCGCTCGTCGCGGCGCAGAACGCCGCTGGTGCGATACCCGTCGAGTTGCGCGCGCAGCTGCGCCCGCGTCAGCGGGGCGTCCGGCGCTCCGACGAGCCGCGCGGCCGTCGCCCACTCGCGCACGTACTGGTCGGGCCCGCCCGGGATCTGACCGCCCCAGGTCTCGTGGCACCCGAGGAAGGCCTCGGTGAAGACGAGGTGCACCCAGTGCAGCAGCTCGGGATCGTGGGCCGAGTAGCTCTGCGCTCCGTGCGCGGCGTCGTAGGTGCCGTTCACCCGGTCGTGGAATCGCGACACGCGCGCCGACTCGCGCTGCGCCTGCTCGGTCGAGCCGAACGTGGTCGCGACGATCCAGCGGATGGTGCCGGTCAGGCGCCCCATCGGGTCGGACTTGTAGCGCGACCAGTCGTGCACGCCCGCCATCGCCCCCGGATGCAGCGTCTGCATCAGCAGTGCACGGATGCCCGCGACCAGGGTCGGCATGTCGCCGTGCACCACCCATGCGGCGGAGTCGGGACCGAAATAGCCCTCGTCGTCACCCTCGCCGACCTCGGTGATCCAGGCGATCTGCCCGTCGCGCGATCCGGTCAGCGCAGCCAGCAGCCTGGCGCGCAGAACGGTGCGAGGTGACATCGATTCCAGCGTACGCCCGCAGAATGGGGACATGATCTCCACCGCGCTCGCCGCCTCGCTCCGCGAACGCGGACTCGTCTGGACTCCGGCGTCGGGCGACGCGTTCCAGATCAGCGGGCCCGATTTCGAGGGCGACGTGTTCACCGTCAGCGACATGACCATCGAGGCGCACGCGTACCCGAGCGGCACCGTGCTCGGCTTCAACGGCACCACCGAGTGGGCGCTCGACTCGGTGGCGATCGACGACGCCCTCTGGCTGCCCCGCGAAGACCAGCTGCGGGATGCCCTGGCCGGCACGTTCGTCTCGATGACTCGCGACGTGGGCGCAGAGAAACGCGCCTCCACTGACCCTGTCAGCTACGCCGTCACCACGAGGGTGAACGGCGCGGAGGCGCGTTTCGTCAGCGACGATCCGGCCGAGGCCTACGGCTTGGCGCTGCTCGCCCTCTTGCGCGCGGCGGGCTGAGCAGGCTCGTCGGTCGCTGTCGGGGTTCCGGCCGGCGGGGCCAGCGCGGCGGTGCGCGCGTCGGCCCGGCGACGGCGGGCCCGGACAATGAGCACGATCACCAGGGCGATCAGCCCGAAGGTGATCAGCCACGGCAGCAGCACTCCGAGCACGACGAGTAGTCCGGCCCAGAATCCGACGAACGCGGCCCAGCCGGCACCGAGGCCGTCCCAGAAGGTGTCGGGCGTCGTGACCGGCGCCTCCGCGTCGCTGCGCAGGTACAGCGAGATCGTCGACATCGACACCTGGTCGGCGAGGTAGCGCTGCTGCGCCTCGAGGCTCTCGAGCTCACCCTGACGCGAGCTGATCTCGCCCTCGAGCAGGATGAGGTCGTCGATGCTGGTCGCCTGGGCGATGAGGCCGTTGAGGCGCTCGATCGAGGCGCGCAGGGCGCTGATGCGCGCATCCAGGTCTTGGCTCTGCACCGTGACATCGCTGGTCGAGAGCGACACCTCGTCGGCGGTGCCGAGCTCTTCGAGCTTGTCGAGCACGGCGGTCAGCTTGTCGGCGGGGATGCGCAGCTCGAGCTGGGCGCTGCCCTTGTCATTGTCGCTGGCCGCGTACTCGGTGCGGCCGTCGACCCGGCCACCGGCGGTCTCGACGATGCGCACGGCCTCCTTCGACGCCTTCAGCGGATCCTCGGCCGTGATGGTGACGCTGCCGGTGATGACGACCTGGCGGTCGACGGTCGCGGCGTCGGTGCCGCCGTCGGCGTCGGACTGGAACTCGCCCGAGTCTCCGCCCGACGAACCCTCGACGAGTCCGGGTGCCTGCGGTGCTGCTTCGTCGCCGGCGCTCGATGCGCCTCCGGCGGCAGAGCATCCGGTCAGGGCCAGTGCGGCTGCGAGAAGGACGGTGCTTGCGATCAGTGTTCGCCTCATGTTGTTCACGCTAGAGAGGACCGGTGCGCGGCAACACCCAACGTTGGTCACGATTCGATCGTCATGGGCTGCATTTCGATAACGGAGCCGATTCTGAACACGGCCTGGCAGCGCTCTGGCAGCCGCATGCGAACGAGCCGACCCCGGCATCCCGAGGCATAGCGTCGAAACGACACCTCACAAAGGGA
This sequence comes from Pseudolysinimonas sp., assembly GCA_039932215.1. Lineage (GTDB taxonomy): Bacteria > Actinomycetota > Actinomycetes > Actinomycetales > Microbacteriaceae > JBDSKH01. Next base: position 5,847 of record JBDTQN010000122.1, read on the forward strand.
GAAGATCATGGGACTCATGGATGACGCCAAGGACACCGCCGAGGCCACCGGCAAGAAGGTCGGCGAGTGGGTGGACGACACCAAGGAGCGTGTCTCCGACAAGGTCGATGAGGTCAAGGCCGACGCCGACGTGAAGGCCGCCGAGACTCACCGCGACGCCGTGCACAACAAGAACGACTACAAGGAAGACCTGCGCCAGTCCTAGTCTGGATGCATGGGGTGGCTGCGGAACCTGTTTCGCAAGCCACCCCTTCTTCATGTCGCGATCGACACGGGCAGCGGATCGCCCGTCGTGATGATCCACGGCATCGCGTCGTCGTCGGTGACGTTCGAACGGCTGGTGCCGCTGGTCGAGCCGTATCACCGCGTCATCGCGATCGACCTCCTCGGTTTCGGGGAATCAGAGGCGCCCGACTGGGCTACGTTCACGATTGAAGAGCACGTCGTCGCGCTCGCGCGCACTCTGCGGTCGCTGAAGCTTCGCGAGCCGTTCGTTCTGGTCGGCCATTCGATGGGCGCTCTGATCGCGGCGCGGTACGCAGCCGGCCGCCCGGCCCACCTGGCACGAATCGTGTTGGTGAGCCCACCGGTGTACATCACCCCCACGGCGATCGCGGGATCACGGGATCGCGCCGCGATGGACGTCTATTTGCGCATCTACGACTACCTGCGCAGCAACAAGGAGTTCACGATCAAGGCGGCGGCGAGCCTGGCGAGGCTGTCTCCGATCAAGAACCTGCTCGACATCTCGGAGGGCAATTGGCGCGCGTTCGCGATGTCGCTCGAGAACCTGATCGAGACCCAGACCACGGTGAGCGATCTCGCCGCCGTCCGGGTGCCGGTACACGTGGTGTGGGGGTCGCTCGATCCGCTGCTGACGCCGTCGGGGCTGCGGATCGTCGAGCAGCTGCGGGGCGTCGAGTCGCACCGTGTCGACGGCGGCGACCATGTCATCCGGACCGCCATGGCGCGGGTGATCGCGACGGCGATCGGGTAAACCACCGCCACCTAGGCTTGAGAAATGCGGCTTCCCCCTGTCTCGAAAATCGGCCTCGGAACCTGGCAGCTCGGTGCCGACTGGGGCGACGTGACCGAGGCAGACGCGCGGGCGGTACTCGATGCGTCGTTGGATGCCGGGGTCACCTTCTATGACACGGCCGACGTCTACGGTGACGGACGCAGCGAACAGCTCATCGGTGCATGGCTGCGTGACCGGCCGCAGGCATCCCAGGTCTTTGTCGCGACGAAGATGGGCCGCCGGGTCGACCAGGTCGCCGAGAACTATTCGGCCGAGAACTTTCGCGCGTGGATCGACCGCTCCCGTCAGAATCTGGGTGTCGACACCCTTGACCTCGTTCAGCTGCACACCCCGCCGACCGCGGTGTTCTCGATCGACAGGGTGTTCGACGACCTCGATGCGCTGGTCGACGCCGGTTCCATCGCCCGCTACGGGGTGAGCGTCGAGAAAGTCGACGAAGCACTCACCGCGATCGCCCGTCCGAATGTGGCGAGCGTGCAGATCATCCTGAACGCGTTTCGGC
>JBDTQN010000123.1:0-7368 GCA_039932215.1 Pseudolysinimonas sp.
CTGGCCCATGTTCTCGGTGTTGATGCGGAAGTACGCCTGCAGCGGGATCTCGACCCGCACACCCTTGGGCACGTAGACGAACGAGCCGCCCGACCAGACCGCGGTGTTCAAAGCGGCGAACTTGTTGTCGCCGGCGGGGATGACGGTGCCGAAGTACTCGGTGAAGATCTCGGGGTGCTCGCGCAGCGCCGTGTCGGTGTCCATGAAGATGACGCCCTGCGCCTCGAGGTCTTCGCGGATCTGGTGGTACACCACCTCGGACTCGTACTGGGCTGCGACGCCGGCGACCAGCCGCTGGCGCTCCGCCTCGGGGATACCGAGCTTCTCGTACGTGGCCTTGATGTCGTCGGGCAGCTCCTCCCAACTGGTGGCCTGCTTCTCGGTGGAGCGCACGAAGTACTTGATGTTGTCGAAGTCGATGCCGGTCAGGTCGGCACCCCAGGTGGGCATCGGCTTCATGCCGAAGAGCTTGAGGGCCTTGAGCCGCAGCTTGAGCATCCATTCGGGCTCGTTCTTGAGCGCCGAGATGTCGGTCACGACCTGGTCGTTGATGCCGCGTCGGGCAGACGATCCTGCGGCGTCGGAGTCGGACCAGCCGAATTCGTACTGGCCGAGACCGGCGAGCTCGGGACGATCGATGAGCACGTCAGACATGGTGGGCTACCTCTTCTCTGCCGAAGCGAACCATTCCGCTCGTGTCGGCATTCCGTCGCGCCCGTCACCGCACGCCATCTGGGAGTTCGTCGAACATCCCGTTGCGGCGGCGACGTTGCTGCGAACCCCTTGATCCTACAGGGGACGGGCGTGAATCACCCGAGGATCGTGCCGCCGACACCGAACGGTTCTAGGCGGGCGGCGGGGGCGCGACGTAGATACAGGTACCCGGAACCGGGAGCGAGCCGACACCGGCATGCTTCTTGACGACCTCTTCGATGGCGTCGAGCAGCCTGGCCTCTTTGGTGTCGTCCTTGAGCTTCGCGTAGACCGGCTTGACCGCCTCGGTGAACGCGGCGAGTTGATCGGCGGTCGCGGTCGCGGCGATGGGCCCGAGGCCGCACGCGGCGTCGATGACCCTGACCGCGTCGTTGGTCGCGGGGTCGTCGTCAGTTTCGCTGCCGGAGACGGTGGCGGCGCTGTCGGCCGTCGACATCGCGAAGTCCTGGGCTCGCACCACCGCCCCGTCCAGAAAGCCGTTCTGCCTGCTTGAGAGCCTGTCGTGCACGGTGCTGTTGATGACGATCATCGACATCTTCGGCCACAGCGGCACGTTGATGGTCAGGAAAGGGCCCGTCGCGCTGCCGCCTGCGGCGAGGAAGTCCTCGAGATCGGCGGCCCCGACCTGCGCCGACCCCCCAATGAGGTCGGATGTCGCCGAGCCGCTCCCGGCAGACGGCGTGGCGCCGAGCGCCTCCATCGTCGCCAGCTCGACGGTGTTGTCGGCTCCCGCGGCGCCGACCGCCGCGGTCTTGCCTGCCCAGCCGGCCACATCGACGACCGGGGCGCCGGATGCCGCGGGGTACTGCATCGGTCCGGGCAGCAGCGCCAGACCATCAAGGCCCGTGTTGCGCAGGGCGTTGCGGATGATCTCTCCGGGCACTCCGCTCGCGACAGCCTTCTGCTGCTCGTGGGTCTGAACCAGCAGAGGCGCTTCGAGGGCCTCGATACCGGTCACGCCGAGCCCCGACAGGGCGCGGGTGGGAATCCACGCGACGTCGATGTCGCCGGCGAGCACCGCTTTGGCCAGGGCCACTTCGGCGCTGTCGGTGCCGCCAGACGGTTCCCAGTTCTCGGTGACATCGATCGAGACCGAGCCCTCCGACAGCTCTTCGAAGCGATCGACGAACGCCTGCTGCGACGCCGTGATGTCGCCGAGCGTGGCGAGTTTGATCTCGTCGACTCCCACGGCCGTCTGCTCTTCGCCGACGCATCCGGTGAGCACCAGGGCGAGGGCGCTGAGTGCGGCGATGGCGGGGAGTCGAGCTGACAAGACGGGGTCCTCCGATGGTGGGGTCGCCGAGGGCGACAGACGCTCACACAGGCTAACCGGGTCGGATGGGAACCGCGAAGTCGGCACACGGCGCCTGCTTACACTGACAGGTGTGACCTCGCCTCTCGGCCGCTCCCCGTATCCCGTCGACAAGCCGTTGCGCGCACTGGCCTGGGCCACGCTGGTGACCCAGATCCTGATCGTCGGCACCGGGGGCGCCGTGCGCCTCACCGACTCCGGGCTGGGGTGCCCGACCTGGCCGCTGTGCACCGACGCCTCCTTGATCGCCACCCCGGAGATGGGCATCCATGGCGGTATCGAGTTCGGCAACCGGCTGCTGTCGATCATCGTGGGATTCGTGGCGCTGGCGCTGGTGGTGATGGTGCTGGTGAGGCTTCGTCGCCGCTACGTGTTGCTGCCGGCGATCGGTGTGCTCGCCCTGACGGTGCTGCAGGGGGCGATCGGCGGACGCGCGGTGCTCGGCAAGCTCGACCCCAGCACGGTCGGCGTGCACTACATCGTCTCGGCGGTGCTGGTGGCCCTGGCGACTGTCGTACTCGTTCGTGTTCTGCGGGGTCCGCGGGGAGAGCGGGCGGCCCCCGGCTGGTACGCGGCGCTGACGCACGTGACGTCGGCCGTGGTCGGGCTGACCGTCGTCGTGGGCGTGCTGACCACCGGATCCGGTCCGCACGCGGGTGACAAGATCTCGTCGCGAAACGGTCTGGACTCCGAACTGTTGCAACACATCCATTCCTGGCCGGCGTACCTCACGTTCGCGCTCACCGTCGTTTTGGTGGTTCTCGCCCGGCGCTCGGGGCTGCCGACGCTCCCCTGGGTCGCGGCGATGCTCGGGGTCGAACTGGTTCAGATCGTGGTCGGTCTGACTCAGGCCAACACGGGTCTGCCGCCCCTGCTCGTGGGCGTGCACATGGTGCTGGCAGTGGTGCTGGTCAGCGTGACGACCCGCGCCGTGCTGTCGCTGAGAAGTTGAGCGATTCAGAAGAAGTTAAGCGACTCAGAAGTTCAGCGGGAAGTGCAGCAGCGGATCGAGTCCCACGGCGAGGAACACCAGCGTCAAGTAGGTGATGCTCGCGTGGAACACGCGCATCGGACGCGCCTCGACGTCGCGGATCGCCCCCGAGTACAGGCGATGCGCCTCGACCAGGAACCAGACGCCCGAGAGCGACGCGACCACCGCGTAGAGCACGCCCATCGAGGCGATCGGCACCAGCAGCAGGGAACACGCGATCGTCGCCCAGGCGTAGAGCACGACCTGCAGCCCGACGGTGGCCTGCCCACGCACGACGCCGAGCATCGGCACGTGCACCGAGGCGTAGTCGTCGCGGTAGCGCAGCGACAGCGGCCAGTAATGGGGCGGAGTCCAGAGAAACACGACGCCGAACAGGATGACCGGCGCCCAGTCGAGCGTTCCGGTCACCGCGGCCCAGCCGATCAGCACCGGCATGCACCCTGCCGCGCCACCCCAGACGATGTTCTGCGGGGTGCGGCGCTTGAGGATCAGCGTGTAGATGAAGACGTAGAACAGGATGGCGACCAGGCTGAGAATCGCGGCAAGCGGCGTCGTGAAGACCCACAGGATCGCGATCGAGGCCAGTCCGGTCACCCAGGCGAACACGAGTGCTTCGCGTGGCGACAGCGCTCCGGTGACCAGGGGGCGATTCTGGGTGCGCTTCATGACCGCGTCGATGTCACGGTCGATGTAGCAGTTGAAGGCGTTTGCCGAGGCGGCGGAGAGCGTGCCGCCGATGAGGGTGGCGATCAGGGTGCCGAGGAACGCGAGGTCGAGCACACCGCGGGCGGCGAGCACCATGACGGGTGCGGTGGTCACCAGCAGCAGCTCGATGACGCGCGGTTTCGTCAGAGCGACGTAGGCCGCGATCTTGCGGAGGACGATGTTGCGACCCGCCGAGTTCTTGGACTGCGGTGGTGGGGCGACGGTCGTCGGGGCGGCAGGGGCCTGTGACGCTGGCTGCATGGCTCCTCGGATCGGTGACGGCTGCAGCCAGTCTAGGCGACTCCTATAATCGAAGGTGCTCGCCGGCGAGCGGATGGGCTCACCGCATGAAAGGCGAACAACGTGGTTTCACTCTCCTGGGACGACCTCGACGACCGGGCTGTCGACACCGCGAGGATCCTCGCGGCCGACGCCGTCGAGAAGGTCGGTAACGGTCACCCCGGTACCGCGATGAGCCTTGCTCCCCTCGCCTACCTGCTTTTCCAGAAGGTCATGCGCCGTGACCCCGCCGACAACGAATGGATCGGCCGCGACCGGTTCATCCTCTCCGCCGGTCACAGCTCCCTGACTCAGTACGTTCAGCTGTACTACGGCGGGTACGGCCTCGAGCTCGACGACCTCAAGGCGTTGCGCACGTGGGGCTCGAAGACTCCCGGCCACCCGGAGTACGGTCACACCGACGGGGTCGAGATCACCACCGGCCCGCTCGGCCAGGGCCTCTCGTCTGCCGTTGGCTTCGCCTACGCCCAGCGTTTCGAGCGCGGCCTGTTCGACCCCGACGCGGCCGCGGGAACGAGCCCGTTCGACCACTACGTCTATGCCATCGCCGGCGACGGCGACATCGAAGAGGGCATCACCAGCGAGGCCAGCTCGCTCGCCGGTCACCAGAAGCTCGGCAACCTGATCGCGTTCTACGACTCGAACCAGATCTCGATCGAAGACGACACCAACATCGCGTTGAGCGAGAACGTGGCGGCGCGCTACGAGGCCTACGGCTGGCACGTGCAGACCGTGGACTGGAAGAAGACCGGCGAATACGTCGAAGACAAGCAGGCTCTCTACGACGCGATCATCGCGGCGCAGGGTGTCAACGACAAGCCGTCGCTCATCATCCTGAAGACGATCATCGGATGGCCGAGCCCGACCAAGCAGAACACCGGCAAGATCCATGGATCCGCGCTCGGCGCCGACGAATTGGCTGCGGTCAAGAAGGTGCTCGGGTTCGACCCCGCAAAGACCTTCGATGTCGCCGACGATGTGATCGCGCACACCCGCAAGGCCCTCGATCGCGGCGCCGAGGCGCACGCGGAGTGGCAGAAGAGTTTCGATGCCTGGGCCGCGGGCAACGCCGAGCGCAAGAAGCTGCTCGACCGCATCCTGACCGGCGCCCTGCCCGACGGCGTCGCCGCCGCGCTGCCGAACTTCGAGGCGGGCAAAGACGTCTCGACCCGCGCGGCCAGCGGCAAGGTGCTCAGCGCCCTCGGGCCGGTGATCCCCGAGTTGTGGGGCGGATCGGCCGACCTGGCGGAGTCGAACAACACCACCATCGAAGGCGTGCCGTCGTTCATCCCGACCGAGCACTCGACGCATGAGTGGTCGGGTGACCCGTACGGCCGCACGCTGCACTTCGGCATCCGAGAGCACGCGATGGGCGCAATCCTGTCGGGCATCGTGTTGCACGGCAACACCCGCCCGTATGGCGGCACCTTCCTGATCTTCAGCGACTACATGCGTCCCGCCGTGCGGCTCGCGGCTCTCATGAAGGCTCCCGCTATCTACGTCTGGACGCACGACTCGGTGGCGCTCGGCGAAGACGGGCCGACCCATCAGCCTGTCGAGCAGCTCACCGCGCTCCGCGCGATTCCCGGACTCGACATCGTGCGGCCCGCCGATGCCAACGAGGTATCGATCGCATGGCAGACGATGCTCGAGCGCCGCAACGGACCCGCGGGCATCGCCCTGAGCCGACAGAACCTCCCTGTGTTCGCGCGTGGCGACGGGGCCGCCGATGGCGACACGTTCGCCTCTGCAGCGGGCGTCGCGAAGGGTGCGTACGTGCTCGCTGAGGCTCCCGGCGGAAGCCCGGACGTCATCCTGATCGCCACCGGCTCCGAGGTGCAGCTCGCCGTCGAGGCGCGCGAGGTGCTGAAGGGCGAGGGCGTCAATGCCCGCGTCGTCTCGGTGCCCTGCCAGGAGTGGTTCGACGAGCAAGACGCCGCGTACCGCGAGTCGGTGCTGCCGGCCGCGGTGAAGGCCCGCGTCTCGATCGAGGCGGGCCTCGCACTGACCTGGCGGCCCTACCTCGGCGACGCCGGGCGCGCCGTCTCGATCGAGCACTTCGGTGCATCGGCCGACTACAAGACACTCTTCCGCGAGTTCGGCATCACCACCGAGGCGACCGTCGCCGCGGCTCACGAATCCATCGCCGCAGCCGGCGCTTAACCGAAAAGAATCAGACCCATGGCAAGCAACACCCAGCAGCTCTCCGATATCGGCGTCAGCATCTGGCTCGACGACCTGTCCCGCGACCGGATCGACTCCGGCGGGCTCAAGAAGCTCATCGACGAACGCAACGTCGTCGGCGTCACCACCAACCCGACGATCTTCGCCAACGCGCTCGCGACCGGCAACGCCTATGACGGCAAGGTGGCGGCACTCGCCGCCGCGGGCACCAGCGTGCACGACGCCGTCTTCGAGATCGTTACCGCCGACGTCGCCGACGCCTCGGACGTGTTCCGCCCGGTGTACGACGCGACCGGCGGAGAGGACGGCCGGGTGTCGATCGAGGTCGAGCCGGGTCTCGCCCACGACACCGCCGGCACGATCGCGCAGGCCGACCAGCTCTGGGCCAAGGTCGATCGCCCCAACGCGATGATCAAGATCCCCGCCACCCTCGAGGGTCTCGGCGCAATCACCGCCGCGACGGCGAAGGGCATCAGCGTCAACGTGACGCTCATCTTCAGCCTCGAGCGTCACCGTCAGGTGATCCACGCCTACCTCGACGGTCTCGAGCAGGCGAAGGCGGCCGGAATCGACGTGTCGACGATCCGCTCGGTCGCCTCCTTCTTCGTGTCGCGCGTCGACACCGAGATCGACAAGCGCCTCGAGACCATCGGCACCGACGAGGCGAATGCGCTCAAGTCGAAGGCGGGCATCGCCAACGCCCAGCTCGCCTACCAGCTGTTCGAGCAGGAGTTCGCAACTGACCGTGCCAGGGGGCTCCTGGCCGCCGGCGCGAACCTCCAGCGACCGCTGTGGGCGTCGACGGGCGTCAAAGACCCGAACCTGCCCGACACCCTGTACGTCACAGAACTGGCCGTCGACGGCGTCGTGAACACGATGCCCGAGAAGACCATGGAGGCCACGTTCGATCACGCTCCGCTGCACGGCGACGCCGTCACCGGCTCGTATGCCGAGGCCCAGAAGGTGCTCGACGACCTGGCGGCGCTCGGGGTCGACTACGACGACGTGACCGCCACCCTCGAGCGGGAGGGTGTCGAGAAGTTCGTGGTGTCGTGGAACGAACTGCTCGACACGGTGACAGCAGCCCTGGAGGCCGCCAAATGACCGTGACGGTCGTCGCGACCGGAGCAGCCGGCGAGGCCGTCGACCGCCTCGTGCCCCA
>JBDTQN010000124.1:0-7362 GCA_039932215.1 Pseudolysinimonas sp.
CGCACGCTCGGCGCTTTCGAGGGCGTAGTCGGCGACGACCACCGATTCGAAGAAGTCACGTCGGACGGCGATCGAGCAGAACGCCGATCCGACGCCCCCCGCACCGATGAGGAGGATTTTCATGGCCTCACACTATCGAGCCAGGGGACCTTCGACCCTTGGTCGTCGCAGCTATGCCCGCGAGGGTCGCACCATGACCTCGACAACTGTGCCCGCGCCGCTCGCCGTGTCCGTCCCCCGCGTCGCTCGCCGCACTCTCGATGAGACCGATATCGTCCACTCGGCGTCCGGCCGAGGCATCCTGACCGTCTTGCGCCTGGCGACCGGGTTCATCTTCCTCTGGGCTTTCATCGACAAGACCTTCGGTCTCGGGTTCTCGACCCCGGTCGAGCGCGCCTGGATCAACGGCGGCACCCCGAGCCAGGGCTTCTTGAACAGCCCCGCTGTCGTCGGACCGCTCAAGCCGTTCTTCGCCTCGATCGCCAGCCCGCTCAGCGACGCGCTGTTCATGGCCGGGATGCTGGGCATCGGCCTCGCGGTCATGCTCGGTATCGGACTGCGCGTCAGCGCCGTCGCCGGCAGCATCATCATGGTCGCGATGTACCTGGCCGAATGGCCGTTCGGCTCCAACGCCGACTCCACCAATCCGGCCGTCGACTACCACATCATCTATGCCCTCGCCCTGATCACCGTTGCGGTGCTCGCCGCGGGCGACACGTTCGGGTTCGGCCGGATCTGGCGCACGCTACCCTTCGTCCGCTCGCACACCTGGCTGCGGTGACGGTCGAGCGGAGCCCGCTCAGGACGCCGACCGTCGACTGCCCGACGACAATGCGGCGAGACGTGTCAGAGCTATTCTGAACTGCCGCGCAGCTGCAACACCCGCGACGCCGCGTAGGCTTTGAGCTCTTGCTTGGCGAGGTACGACGAGGAGCAACTGTGAAGTCGTCTGCGTGGGAGTTCGAGGCCAAGTACGAGGATTGGATGCCCGGGCTGGCGTTCATGCGCGATGCGCTCATCCTGCAGCTGTCAGACGCTGACCTGGGGATGAGCCTCGGCGGCAACAGTCTGACGTGGGGCCAGCTGATCGATGAATGCACCCAGACTCAGCGCTCGTATATCGACGCCTTCAACACCCTGGAACAGAATTGGGCTCCGCCGCGGTCAGCCCATGAGCATCCCACCACTGTTGCCGAGATCCTCGACCAATTCCACCAGTTGGATCGCGAGATGGCAGGGGTGCTCGCCGCGTTCTCGGGTATCGACTGGGATGCAGTGATTGCCCGCCCAGACGACACCAAACGAACCCGCCGCGGCCAACTTGAGATCTACGCACAGTTCATGCTCATCTTTCTCGGCAAGGCCAGCGTGTACGCGCGCGCACAAAATCGCGAAATCCCTCAATCACTTCTCACGTTCGTCGGCTGAGCCATCGCCGACCGCCGCCACGGGGCAGAACCCCCACCGACGACATCCAGTGTTGTGGGCGCCGACTGGTATGCCCGGACGCTCACCCACACCAACCAATTCGACAGCGTCCTCTTCACCGATTGCGACTTCACCGAGCTTGAAAACACGGGCGCGGTGTTCACTGACTGCACGTTTCGGAACGTCAAGTTCAACGCCTCCACCCACACAGATAGCGCTTTCGTGAACTGCACCTTCACGCGTTGCAACTTCTTCGACGCCGCCTTCATTCGCTGCAAGACGATCGGCAGCATGTTCGACGGCTGCAAGTGGGACATCGTGAAGATCCAAGGCGGCGATTGGTCATTCGTGGGACTCCCCGGCGCCGACCTCAGCTCCGCGTCGATCGTAGGGACGAGAATGCGCGAGGCAGACCTCATGTTCACGAAGTGCTCGGGGGCGGTTCTCCGTGACCTCGACCTGTCAGGAGCCTGGCTTCACAAAGCGAACTTCGCCGGCGCGGATCTGCGCGGCAGCGACCTGTCCGCGCTCGACCCGCTGACCGCCGACATCACTGGCGCGATCATCACACTCGATCAGACGCTCACTATCGCTGAAGCCCTACGCTTCGACGTCCGACCAAGAACGGAGGACGAAAACTAGCGACTGAAGGCGTTCCTGACCACCAGTCGACGCGTCGGCGGCTAAGAAGTGAAGTGTCGCAACAGTTCTTCCTTGGTCATGCGGGAGTAACCGGCCAGACCTTCGCTGCGGGCCTTCGCTCGGAGCGCTGTGACGTTCCAGTCGCTCATCGATGAGTTCGCATCGGATGCGGCCGCACGCTGGTCGCTCTTGGCGCCCGTGGCAGATTCTGTGGCCTTCTTGGGGGCGTCGCCTGAACTCTTCTTCGAATTCTTCTTGGCGCGCTTGGCGTCCTTCTTCGCCTTGTCCTTGGCGCGCTTGGCGTCCTTCTTCGCCTTCTCCTTGGCGCGCTTCGCGTCCTTCTTCGCCTTCTCCTTAGCGAGCTTCGCCTCCTTCTTCGCTCGCTTTCGTGACCGCTCGGCGGCCTCGGCTGCTGCCTTTCGGTCCTTCTTGGACTCTTGCTTGCCCACGTCGGTCCTTTCGTTACACATGCCGCTACTCGGCTAGGCCGATACTAGGCCGCGGGGATGACTGTCTCGCTTTCGCGACTCCCGCATCACGTTGCGCGACGTGTGCCAGCATTTCGCATCGAGGTCCCCGTCCGTTTACTCCGTCCTCTTACCGTCGAGACATGCGGATCTCCGTGATCGGATGCGGCTATCTCGGTGCGGTTCACGCCGCGGCCATGGTCGAGCTGGGGCACGACGTCATCGGCATCGACATCGATCCCCTCAAGGTGGCGTCACTGGCGCGCGGAGAGGCCCCCTTTTTCGAGCCGGAACTGTCGACACTCCTGGCTCGCGGAATCGCGAGTGGGCGGTTGGCATTCAGTAGCGACGCGTCCGCCGCGCGCGGCGCATCGGTGCACTTCATCGCGGTGGGCACACCGCAGCGTTCCGATGGCTCTGCAGACCTGACGTACGTTCATGCCGCGATTGACGCCGTCTGCGCGGTTATCTCTCCCGGCGATGTCGTCGTGGGCAAGTCCACCGTGCCGGTGGGCACGGCCGCGAGTCTGGTGAGTCGGGTCGAAGGCACCGGCGGCTCGCTCGTGTGGAATCCCGAATTCTTGCGAGAAGGGTTCGCGGTACGCGACACCCTTGAGCCCGACCGGCTCGTGTACGGGGTTCGGGAAGGGGACGCCACCTCGGTCGCTGTTCTCGACAGGGTCTATGTCGACCTACTGACGGCAGGTCGGCCACGGATGGTGACCGATTTCGCGACAGCTGAACTCGTCAAGGTCGCTGCCAACGCGTTCCTCGCTACCAAGATCTCGTTCATCAATGCGATGGCTGAGGTCGCCGAGGTCGTCGGAGCCGATGTCACGCAGTTGGCCGACGCGATCGGTCACGACCCACGGATCGGACGTCGATTCCTCAATGCTGGCCTCGGCTTCGGCGGCGGCTGCCTTCCGAAGGACATCCGCGGGTTCATCGCGCGGGCCGAGGAGCTCGGTGTGGGAGACGCACTCGGCTTCCTTCGCGATGTCGACGCGATCAACCTCCGACGCCGCGACCGTCTGGTCGAGCTCACCCGTGAGGCAGTCGGGGGTGAACTGCACGGAAAACGCGTCGCCATCCTGGGTCTTGCCTTCAAGCCGAACTCCGATGACGTTCGAGAGTCCCCGGCCTTGGATGTCGCGGTTCGGTTGGAGGCTGAGGGCGCTCACGTCGTCGCGCACGACCCGCACGCCATCGAGACGTCACGCCGGATGGCACCTTGGCTCGACTACCGGGACGCGGTGGAGACGACAGTTCGTGGTGCGCACGCGGTGCTCGTGCTTACTGAGTGGCGCGATTACTCGGAACTCGACCCCGTGCTGATCCGGGAGTCAGTCGCCGAGCGGATCGTGATCGACGCTCGCAACTGTCTCGACTCGACCCGTTGGCGTGACGCCGGGTGGAGATATCTTGCGCTGGGACGCCTCAACGATCCCGTCCGGGAGCTCGCGGGCGTCTAGCGACCCGGGAAACAAGTCTGTCGACGGCCAGCCCGATCGTGATCGCGACGGCAACCGAGATAGCGATCGCGAGGACAGGCTGGTCCGAGAGCATCGACCCGAAGAACGCTCCGACGGCGCAGTTGTAGATCGCCCAAGCGATACCAGCGGCGGCCGAGAGCGGGAGGAACCTGCGATACGGCAGTCCGCTCGCTCCCGCGGTGAGGTTGACCGCGATCCGGGCGAACGGGATGTAGCGGGCCGTGAAGATCAGGGTCGCGGGTCTCGTCATGACCGTTTCGCGAACTCGAGCGATCGCTGCGCGGAGCCGTCGGGTCCGCTGCCATCGCCATCGGTCCAGTCCGACCCGATGACCGATCGAAAAGCACAAGGAGTCGCCGACGATCGCACCCGTCGCAGCGACAACGATCACGGCGACGATAGGGGGCGCGCCGGTGGCACCCCACAACGTGCCAAGCGCCACCACGACTGTCTCACTCGGCAGAACGACGAAGAACGCGTCACCGACCACGAGCAGGAACAACAGCGGAAAGAGCCATGCAGAGTGACTCAGTGCATCCACCCACGTGTCGCTCATAGCGAACTTGTATCAAGGCCGGGTGAACAAGAGACCGGAGTGAGGCGGCAGCAGTGACGTGCAAGCGTGACCTACCCGAACATCCGGTTAATCCCCGGAATCGGAGCCCGTTTCCCGCCCCCCGGCCTCCGGCGACCGGTCACGATACCCATATGAGAGTCGTCTTGGTCGCCGAGACCTTCCTGCCGCAAATGAACGGCGTCGTCAACTCGCTGCTCCACGTGCTTCGCCACCTCGAGGCACGCGGTCATGAAGCCCTCGTCATCGCCCCAGGCGCCTCGCAGTCACCGGACCGCGGGAGGCTGCACGGCGCAGGGATCGCCCTGCTGCGCTCGATGCCGGCACCCACCTATCCCGAAGTACGGATCACCCTTGCGAGCGCGAGGCGGCTCGAGAAGATCTTGAGAGAGTTCCGCCCCGACGTGGTTCACCTCGCCTCGCCCTTCGTTCTCGGCTGGCAGGCGCTGCGGGCGGCTCAGCGAAGCGGGATCCCGACCGTCGCGATTTACCAGACCGACATCCCCGGCTATGCCCAGCGCTATGGATTCCCGGCCCTGGCGCCCGCCCTGACGCGACACGTCGCCCGAATCCACCAGCGGGCAACACTCACGCTCGCCCCGTCCAGCTCGTCGATGACCGAACTCGCGGCGCTCGGCGTCGAACGGACACGGCTGTGGGCGCGAGGCGTCGACGGAGTCCGGTTCGCGCCCGAGCGTCGTACAGACTCCTGGCGCCGAAGGGTCGCGCCGAACAACGAGCGGATCATCGGGTTCGTGGGACGGCTCGCGCCCGAGAAGCAGGTGGAAGACCTGGCTGCCCTCGCCGACATCCCCGGTACGAAGCTCGTAGTCGTCGGTGATGGGCCGAGTCGAACGGCACTCCAGAAGTTGCTCCCCGATGCCGTCTTCCTGGGCTTCCTGGGCGGGAGCGACCTCGCCGAGGCCGTCGCCGGCTTCGACGTCTTCGTTCACCCGGGCGAAAGTGAGACCTTCTGCCAGACCGTGCAGGAGGCACTTGCGAGCGGAGTTCCGGTGGTCGCGACCGGGCGCGGTGGACCCCTCGACCTCGTCCAGAACAGCAGGACGGGATGGCTGTACCGACCGGGCGATCTGGCAGACCTCCGGGCTCGCGTCCTCGACCTGGTCGGCGACGACGCAAAACGCCAGGCATTCGCTTTGTCAGCACGAAGCTCGGTCACCCACCGCACTTGGGCTCGGCTGGGCGACGAGCTCCTCGCCCACTACCGCGACGCGATCGCGCAGCCTGCGACGCCCGACTCGACGTCGCGGCCCATCGAAGTGGCCGAAGGGGTGCGGGCGCCTCGGAGCGCCGTCGCACCTGGGCGCTGGAAACGTTATGTCGCCGTGGGAGACTCCCTGACCGAGGGTTTGTGCGACACGTCTCGCCAAGCGGAGGGCGAATACCGGGGATGGGCCGATCGGCTCGCGACCTTCCTCGCTCATAGCGGACCAGACACCGACGCCCAGCTCTACGCGAACCTCGCCGTTCGGAGCCGCCGCATCAGGGACGTGGTCGCCAATCAGATCCCCCGAGCGATCGAGCTCGAGGCCGACCTGGTATCCGTCCTCGTCGGCGCCAACGATCTGGTGAAATACGCCGCCCGGCCCAAGCGCCTCGCCGAACAGCTCTCAGCGGGCGTAGAGCGTTTGCGAGCTTCGGGGGCAACCGTGTTGCTGGTCACGCCGTTCGCACCGCACCGCCCGTATCTGAGCCTGTTGCACTCCCGGCTGGCCAGATTCAACGCCGTGCTCACTCGCATCGCGGAGGACACTGGCGCAATTCTCCTCGACTTCTCGAACGACCCAGTCTGCCGCGAGGAGCGGGCCTGGGCGGAGGACCGCGTGCATCTGAGCTCGCACGGGCATCGGATGCTCTCCTACCGCGCCGCGGCCGCGCTCGGTTTTCCCGGCGCCCTCGAGATCAGTGCCCTTGACGCGATGGTCCACGAGGAACCGGAGGACGCCGACACCTGGATTCCGACGCGCCAGTGGGTGTGGACCCACGCGCGCCCGTGGGCTCTCCGACGCTTGCGCGGCCGCACCGCTGGCGACGGTCTGACGCCGAAGCAGCCGGAACTCGTGCCCGTGCTGCCTGATGCGCGCGGCTTCGGGCACCCCGTGAGTTGAGAAAGCCCCATCGGGGACAGCCCGCATCGCAAGGTCATTCAAGATCGCCCCGCGCGGTTTCGATTAGTGGCCGACTAGGTCAGGTCCACGTCGGCGTAGTCAATCTCAATGGTGAGCGATCGCACGGGCCGCCGAGCAACTGACCTCGACGACGGCCTCGGCGTCGAACAGTTCGACGACGCCCACGGCGGTCCAGGCGGGCAGCGGCGGCCGCATGAACTCGCCGGCGATCTCGAGCAGGATGCCGGACTGCGCCTGCAGTCCAACGTGGTACGAGGTGATCTCGACGACGTCGTGCCACTCAAGCCCGGCCTCGGCCAACGTCTCGGTCAGGTTGCGGAACGTCTGGCGCAGCTGGGCCGCGGTGTCGGGTTCGTAGCGGCCGTCCGCGTCACCGGTGTGCCCGCTCACGGTCAGCAGGTCATCCGCCCACACGGCGGCCGGAATGCCGGTGGCGTTGTAGAACGGGAGCCAGTGGGCGGGAAGCACGATCTGCGGCGTGGGCATGACACCCGTTGTAGCCGACGTGCAGACAAAAGCGAAGGCCCGGTCTTTCGACCGGGCCTTCGTGGTGGTTGCGGGGACAGGATTTGAACCTGCGACCTCTGGGTTATGAGCCCAGCGAGCTA
>JBDTQN010000125.1:0-7360 GCA_039932215.1 Pseudolysinimonas sp.
CGACATCCGGTCGGCGATCTGCGAGTCCGAGGTGCCTACAGAAATCGCGGATGCCGTCGCCGAGGCTTTCGCCCGGCTGCAGTCGCGTGCCGCGCAGCCCTTTCCCGTAGCCGTACGTTCCTCGGCGACCGCTGAGGACCTGCCCGACGCCAGCTTCGCCGGACAGCAGGACACGTTCCTGTGGCTGAACGATCTCGACCAGGTCGACGAGCACATCCGGCTGTGCTGGGCATCGCTGTACACCGCTCGTGCGATCGTGTATCGCCTCAAGAACGGCATCCCCGACGAGGGGCTGTCGATGGCGGTTGCGGTACAGAAGATGGTGAACGCGCGCGCTGCCGGCGTCGCGATGACCATGGATCCCACGAATGGCGACCGGTGCACCATCACGATCGACGCGTCCTGGGGTGTCGGCGAGCTGGTCGTGTCCGGGCAGGTGACCCCCGACAACATCCGTGTCGACAAGGTGATGATCGCCATCGTCGACGAAACGATCGGGTCCAAGCACATCGAACTGGTACCCGGCCACGGCGACGGCGCCCTGGTCGAACGTGAGGTGCCCGACGAGCGTCGCGCAGTGCGCTGCTTGAGCGACGCGGAGGTGCTCGCGGTCGCCGCCATCGCCAAGCGCGCCGAGAAACACTTCGGCGTACCTCAGGACATCGAATGGGCGATCGACGCAGACCTGCCCGACGGCGAGAACCTCGTGCTCCTTCAGTCCCGCCCCGAGACCGTCTGGTCGCAACGGGCCTCCGCGGCGGCCGTGGTCCACGGCTCCGGAATCGACAGCATCACCCGCTCGCTCATGGCCCAGATCGGCCGCTGAGCCCTACCCCGAAGGAAGTCTCGATGACGAAGAAGTCATTCCCCAGCCCGTACGAGCAGGCGCCCGCCGCCGGCGCAGAGGGCTGGAAGGACCTGTACGCCTACAACCTCGTGTTCCAGGACAACCGGCGTGCGACCGAGGAGGCGAAGTTCTGGTTCTGCGACAGCCAGCACTGGCCCACCGTTACGAAGCCGTTCGAGACCATCGGGTTCGAGTTCGCGGTCGCGTGCCTCGGGCAATACAACTCACGCCAGCTGCTCATCCCCCCGGCCAACGGCATCGAGTTCCGCATTCACAACGGATACGTCTTCATGTCGCCGGTCCCCGTGCCGCCCGAGGAGATCGAGGCGCGCGTGCCGCAGTTCCTCGAGCGCGCGGGCCACTACTTCGCCAATTGGGAGCCGCTGCTGAAGAACTGGCACGTCAAGCTGCGCGCCACGATCGACGAGATGGAAGCACTCGAGTTCCCGGCTCTGCCAGACGTGAACCCGCTGGAGGACGTCATCGCGGGCAAGGGAACCGGCCCGAACGGCGTGCTTCTGGAGTCGTTCGACCGACTCATCTCGCTGGCGTACCGTGCCTGGCAGTACCACTTCGAGTTCTTGAACCTCGGCTACGTCGCGTACCTGGACCTGTTCATGTTCTGCAAAGAGGTCTTCCCGCGTATCACGGACCAGGCCATCGCCAAAATGGTTCAGGGCGTCGACATGGAGCTGTTCCGGCCCGACGACGAACTGAAGGTTCTGGCCAAGCTGGCGGTGCAGAACAAGCTGCAGAGCCACTTCGCGGACGTGAGCGACCCGGCCGCCACCCTTGCCGCGATCGCTGCGGCGCCGGGCGGCAAGGCCTGGATCGCGCGCTGGGACGAGGCACAGGATCCGTGGTTCAACTTCACGACCGGCAACGGCTTCTACGCCCATGACCGGTACTGGAAGGAGTACAACGAGCTGCCCCTCGGCTTCATCGGCGGCTACATCGAGCGTCTCGAGGCGGGGCAGGACATCGACCGCCATGTCGCGGAGCTGGTCGTCGAACGCGACCGGATCACGGAGGAGTACGCCGAACTACTGGAGGGCGAGGCCCTGGAGTCGTTCCGCGGCAAGCTTGGCCTCGCACGCACCGTGTACCCGTACGTCGAGAACCACAATTTCTATATAGAGCACTGGACGATGGGTGTGTTCTGGCGCAAGGCGCGCCAGCTCTCCGCCACTTTGAATGCGGCCGGCTTCTGGCCGGGGTCGAACGACATGTTCTATCTGCGTCGCGACGAGGTGCGCGAGGCGCTGTTCGACTACGTCACCGGATGGTCGGTGGGGGCTCCTGCGATCGGGCCCGACTACTGGCCCGCCGAGATCGACCGTCGCCGCGGCATTGTCGACGCTCTCTCGTCGGAGCGTCCGCAGCCGGCTTTGAACACCCCGCCCGACGTGATCACCGAGCCCTTCACTCTGATGCTGTGGGGCATCACCGACGACCAGATCCAGAACTGGCTGGGTGCGTCCGATGTGCCGGAAGGAACCTTCAAGGGCATGGCCGCATCGGCCGGCACGGCGGAGGGTCCGGCACGGGTCATCTCGAACGCCGACCAGCTGAGCGAGGTGCAGCAGGGCGAGATCCTCGTGGCACCGGTCACGGCACCGAGCTGGGGCCCGATCTTCGGAAAGGTGCTGGCCACGGTGACCGACATCGGCGGCATGATGAGTCACGCGGCGATCGTCTGCCGCGAGTACGGCATGCCGGCTGTGACAGGGACGGGCACGGCCTCCAGCCAGATCAAGACGGGCCAGCGCATCCGTGTCGATGGCAATACCGGCACCGTCACGGTCCTCGACTAGGAGCACGGCAACCCGATGACCTCTGTCTCCCGAACTCGCACCGTTGTCGTGACGGGTGCCGCCTCCGGCCTCGGTCGCAGTTTCGCGACCGGCTTCGCGGCGCTTGGCGACCGGGTGGTCATCGCGGATCTCGACCTTGACGGGGCGCGTGAAACTGCGCGCCTCGTCGAGCAGGCCGGCGCATCGGCGCTCGCGGTGCGCACCGACGTCACGGACCGCGCGTCGACGGAGCACCTCGCGTCTGCGGCCGCCGAGTTCGGTGACGGCACCATCGATGTCCTCGTCAACAATGCCGCCCTCTATGCGGGGATCACCCGAGGCCCGTTCGAGGACATCGCCGAGGAGGAGTGGGACGCCACGATGGCGGTGAACTTGAAGGGGCCATGGCTGGTCACGCGCGCCGCGTCTCCGTTCCTGAGCGCGGGAGGACGGGTGATCAATCTGACCTCCGCGACCGTGATGAGCGGATCGGCCCACTGGGCGCACTACGTCGCCTCGAAGGGCGGCGTCATCGCCCTGACGCGGGTGCTCGCGCGCGAGCTCGGCGAGCGCTCGATCACCGTCAACGCCATCGCCCCCGGTTTCACGCTCACCGACTCCAGCCGCGCGCTGATCGACGACGCCGAGACCTACGGGGTCGATCGTGGCGCACTCAAGCGGGCATCGCATCCCGACGACATCGTCGGTACGGCGATCTTTCTCGCCGGAGCCGAGAGCGCCTTCATCACCGGCCAAACCATCGTCGTCGACGGTGGACGTCAATTCATCTGAGGGGATCTCCGCATCATGCCGGTAGTCGAGTACACGTCCGCGGACGGGTCCATCACGCTCATGGAGGGCTCCGACGGCTCCTCCGTGATGGAGACCGCCACCCGCAACGGCGTCCCCGGCATCGTCGGAGAGTGCGGCGGCAGCCTCTCGTGTGCGACCTGTCACGTGTTCGTCTCGGCGGAGACCCTGACCCTTGCCGACCCGATGACCGAACTCGAAGACGACATGCTCGACGGCACGGCCGTCGAGCGACGGGAGAACTCCCGGCTGTCGTGCCAGCTCAAGCTGCACGGCGACGTGATGTACCGCGTGACCACACCGGAGACTCAGCTATGACCACGCTCATCATCGGCGCGAGTCAGGCCGGGGTTCAGCTCGCGACCACGATGCGCGAGCTCGGTGACACCTCGCCGATCACCTTGATCGGCGAGGAGTCTCACCGCCCCTACCAACGTCCCCCGCTTTCGAAGGCGTTCCTGAAGGGAGAGGTCCAGCCGTCGGAACTGCTGTTCCGCTCGGACGAGTGGTGGCACACCCACGACGTGCGTCTGGTGCTGTGGCAGCGCATCATCTCGATCACCCGCGACGCGCGCGGCGGCATCGCCGTGGCCTCCGACGGCACCCCGTACCCCTTCGAGCGCCTGGCGCTGACCACCGGGGCCGCCGCCCGCCGCATCCCGCTCGAAGGGTCTGACCTTCGTGGGGTCACCTATCTGCGGGATGCCGACGATTCGATCGCGCTCGCTGCCATGATCGGCGATGCCCGGTCGGTTGCTGTGATCGGCGGCGGTTTCATCGGCCTTGAGGTCGCGGCGGGAGCCCGCTCGCTCGGCAAGCGGGTCACCGTACTGGAGGCGACCCCACGCCTGGTCGGACGCGTTGTCTCAGAAGATGTGAGCGCCTTCTACCTCGACGCTCACCGGCGGCGTGGCAGCGAGGTTCTGCTCGATGCACAGGTGACCCGGCTGGTCGGCGATGCCGCGTCGGGCCATGGTGGGGTCGTCACGGGCGTCGAGCTGGCCGACGGCACGGTCGTCGAGGCCGACGTAGTGCTGATCGGCGTCGGTGTGATTCCCCGGACCGAACTCGCAGAGCAGCTCGGACTGCAGACCGGCTTGGGGGGCGCGCTCGGCATCGTCGTCGACGAGCGGGCGGTGACCTCCGACGGGCTGACCGTCGCCGCTGGCGACTGCACTCTCATGCCGAACCCCTACGCGCGCGGCTCGGGCCTGCCGCTGAGGCTCGAGAGCGTACAGAACGCGGTCGAGCAGGCCAAGGCCGCCGCGGCGACACTGGTCGGCCTCGGCAGCGACTACCGGATGACTCCGTGGTTCTGGTCTGACCAGGCCGACCTCAAGCTGCAGATAGCCGGGCTCTCGACGGGTTTCGACCGCACCGTGGTGCGGGGCGATCTGGCCGGCGAGAAGTTCAGTGTGCTCTACTACCGCGACGATCGGCTGATCGCGGGGGACAGTGTCAACAGCCCACTCGACCACATTGCCATCAAGCAGGCGTTGCACCGCGATCAACACATCGACCCCGACGCCGCAGGTGACGCGCGGGTCCCGCTGCGGTCCCTGGTAACCGATTCGCCGCTGCGGGGTGACTCATGACCGTCCCCGCCGTGGCCGCCGTCGACACGTCACCGATCCAGATCGACGCGGATGGGCCGAACGATCTCGATCCGCTGTGGCGCGCGATCGAAGGCGAGTCGCGCACCCGGTCGAATGACATCCACCTGCCTCTGTCGTTCGCCTTCGCTGAGCGGCTGTGCGACTCCTATCCGGACGCGGATGCCACCCTGGTCCGGGTCGCGATCCTGTTGCACGACACCGGCTGGGCGCGCGTGGATGCCGACAAGATCATCTCGGAAGGGTTCCGGGGCGATTGGCGCAAGGCCGACATCCGGTTCGAGCACGAGCGGCACGGATGCGATATCGCGCGCGAGCGCCTGCCAGCGCTGGGCTTCGCTCCCGACTTCATCGACCGGGTCACGACCATCATTGACGGCCACGACACCCGTCCCGATGCACTCTCGCTCGAAGATCAACTCGTGCGCGACGCCGACCGCCTCTGGCGTTTCACTGTCACCGGAATCGCCCTCGCCTCGGGGTGGTTCGGCTTGACCCCGGCGGAGTACGTGCGCCGGCTGCGGAGCGACATCATTCCGGAGCTGCTCACCGAGGCTGCCGTCCTGATGGCCGAAGCGGAGCTCTCGCGGGCGGCTGCCCTGTTGAAGACGGACCTGCTGTGCTGACCGACGAGAGCGCGCCCTACCGGCACGTCACGGACCACTTCATCGACGGCCGGTGGGTCGGCGCCGCAGGAACCGGGCGCATCGAGGTCGTCGACCCGGCGACGGAACAGGTGTGGGGATCGGTTCCCAGCGGGAACGATGTCGATATCGAGGCGGCGGTCGACGCCGCGCACCGGGCGTTCAGCGGGCGCGGTTGGCGCGACCTGACGCCGACGGAGCGCGCGGCATTCCTGCTTCGCATGGCCGACGAGGTGGAGGTGCGCCGAGACGCGATCGCGGTCACCAACACGCGCGAGAACGGCTCCCCGGTCGCCGAGACCGGACGTGCCGCCGCGAACGCCGCCTCGATCCTGCGCTACTTCGCCTCCCTCGCGACGCACCTCGAGCGAGAAGACGTGCGCGCGTTCCCCGACGGGTCAGCGGAGACGGTCGTACGTTACGACCCGGTCGGTGTGTGCGTGCTCATCGCGCCGTGGAACTTCCCGATCAATCTGGTCGTGGTCAAGCTCGCCCCCGCATTGCTCGCGGGGTGCACCGTTGTGATCAAGCCCGCGTCATCGACGCCCCTGTCGATCCGCCTCATCGCGGACGCCGCCGCAGCGGCCGGGATCCCGCCAGGGGTCGTCAATGTGATCACCGGTAACGGCGCCCTCGGCGACGCGCTGGTGCGACATCCTCGGGTCGCGAAGGTCGCGTTCACTGGTTCGACCGAGGTGGGACGTCGGATCGCCGAGACCTGCGGCCGCCTGCTTCGCCCGGTGACGCTCGAGCTAGGTGGCAAGTCGTCGGCGATCGTGCTGCCCGACGCCGATCTCGACACCATGAGCTCGGTGCTCATCCGAACGAGCATGCGCAACACGGGGCAGACCTGCTACATCTCGACGCGGATCCTGGCGCCGGCGTCTCGTTATTCGGAAGTGGTCGAGATGGCGACGGCGACGATCGCGGCGGGGGTGCAGGGCGACCCGATGGCCGAGGACACGGTGTTCGGGCCGAGTGCAACGGCCAGCCAGGAGGCGGTCGTGCGCGGGTATCTGCGATCGGGAGTAGCGGAGGGAGCCCGCGCCACGACCGGCGGCGACGTCGCCGCGCCGTTCGACCGCGGGTATTTCGTGACCCCGACGGTCTTCGCCGACGTCACCCCGCAGATGACTATCGCCCGCGAGGAGATCTTCGGCCCGGTGATCACGATCCTGCGCTATGACGACGTCGACGACGCGCTCGCGCTGGCCAACGACACCGCATTCGGCCTCGGCGGGGTCGTTTTCGGGAGGGACGAGGCGACGGCGTTCGGTGTCGCCTCACGGGTGAATACCGGCTCGATCGGGATCAACTTCTTCGCTTCGAACCATGCGGCACCGTTCGGCGGACGCCGCGATTCCGGCCTCGGCGTCGAGTATGGCCTCGAGGGCTTGCACGCCTATCTGAGCCCGCAGTCGGTGCACCGACGGCGCTGATGGCTACGCGGTCAGACCGAGCCGCTTCTTGAGCATGGCGACGTGCCCCGTCGCCTTCGTCGCATAGAACGTGTGCGTGATGACGCCCTGTTCGTCGAGCACGAACGTGGAACGGATCGCGCCCACGACTCGCTTGCCGTACATCAGCTTCTCGCCGTGCGTGCCCCATTGATCGTGGATGTGATGGTCGGGGTCGCTGAGGATCGGGAACGTC
>JBDTQN010000126.1:0-7357 GCA_039932215.1 Pseudolysinimonas sp.
TGTTGTTCAGGATGCCGGTGAAGGCCCAGTTGCTCGACAGGGTGATCGCGTACTGAAACTCTGCTTTGGAGTAGCGCTTGGCGTTCTCGAGGGAGCCGCGGAGCAGGTATTCGGCGATCGCCTTCGCGTTGCGCACCTCGACCGAGGCGATGAAGCGCGACAGCCGGCGGACCAGGAAGATGGCCAACCCTGCCTTGAAGATGAAGACAGCCAAGACGAACACGACCAGGTAGAGCAGACCCTGCGAATCGAACTGCGGCAGAGCGATGCCGAACACCTCGGTCGACTCGGCGCTGGGGTCGAGTTGGGCCGCGGCGACGCTGGCGATGAAGCCGATCAGGAAGATGCCGAAGACGTCGAGAAAGGCCGCGAGGGCGCGGCAGGCGATGAGGGTGAAGTAGACGGCGCGCTCGCCACGTGTCATGAAGCTCAAAGAGAGCCTCGCGGCGGCAAACATGGGGTTCAGCCTACTAGGGGGATCACGAGCGCCGCTCCCGGGCGCGGGCGGTCAGAGCTGGCCGAGGTACCACTCGTAGGTGCGCCGGATTCCCTCGTGCAGCCCCACCTGAGGCTCCCACCCGAGCGCACGCACACGGCTGGAATCGAGGATCTTGCGCGGGGTGCCGTCGGGCTTCGATGAATCCCACTCGATGGTGCCGGTGTAGCCCACGATCTCGGCGATGATCGTCGCCAGTTCTTTGATCGTGATGTCTTCGCCGTACCCGACGTTGATCGGGCCGGGTTCGCTGTAGTGCTCGAGCAGGTGCAGCACGGCGGCCGCGAGATCTTCGGAGTACAGGAACTCGCGCAGCGCGACCCCGGTCCCCCAGAGCGTCACCGACGGCGCCCCCGACTCCTTCGCCTCGTGCAGCCGGCGGATGAGGGCGGGCAGCACGTGCGACGTCTCGAGGTCGAAGTTGTCACCCGGGCCGTAGATGTTGGTCGGCATCGCCGAGATCCAGTCGTGCCCGTACTCGCTGCGGTAGCCGTCGGCCAGGCGGATGCCGGCGATTTTCGCGATGGCATACGCGTCGTTGGTCGGCTCGAGAGGTCCGGTCAGCAGCGAGTCCTCGCGGATCGGCTGCTTGGCGAACTTCGGGTAGATGCACGACGAGCCCAAGAAGAGCAGCTTCGTCACGCCCGACGCGTGGGCGGCATCCATGATGTTGGACTGCATCTGCACGTTCTCGGTCAGGAACTCGACCGGATAGGTGCTGTTGGCCTTGATGCCGCCGACCTTCGCCGCGGCGACGACGACCGACTCCGGCTTCTCGGCCGCGAAGAACGCGAAGACGGCGTCGCGGTCGAGCAGGTCCAGTTCGGCGCGGGTGCGCCCGATCCACTCATCGCCGCGGTTCTCGAGCGCGCGCGCGATCGCCGAACCCACCAGGCCGCGGTGGCCGGCCACGAAGACGGTCATTCCTTGTTCTCCTTCACGAGGGCGGATGCGCGGAAGGTCGCCCAGCGCACCGGCCCCTCCCAGAGTACGGAGAGGGGCCGCAGCCACGCTGGCAGGTGCGAACGGCGCACGACGCTCGCCTCGCGCACCGAGTCGGCGCGCTGCCCGACGGAAAGCGAATCGGCGTGCCAGCGGAAGTCGGCGAGCGTCTGCTTCAGGTACGACAGCTTGCCGACCTTCGAGAGCCGGATGAAGAAGTCGAAATCGAATGCCCAGCCGAGATCGGTGCGCAGCTCGCCGACCTGTTGTACCGCGCTACGGCGGAACAGTGAGCCCGGCTGCGGCACCAGGTCGGGTCCGATGCGCAGCAGCGGTGCTGCCCACGGGCCAGAATCGTTCTTCCACACCTGGCGACCCTGGCCGTCGATGTAGTCGCACCCGCCGTACACCGCAGACGAGTTCGGATGCGTGGCCAGGAAGCCCGACGTGACGGTGAGCGATCCGGGGCGCAGCAGGTCGTCGTCGCCCAGCCACGCGAGGTATTCGGTGTCGTCGGGCACGGCAGCGAAACCCTGATTGATCGCTGACGCGAGGCTGCGCCCGGTCTCGTCGAGCTTCTCGTCGATGAGTCCGTCGGCGAGCAGCGGCGAGGCGTCGAACGACGCCGGGGCGACCATCAACACGTACGCGTCGCCCGCCGCGCGGATCGAGCGCAGCGACTGACCCAGAAACTCGGGCCTCTGCCCGAGCGTCGGCACGACCACGGTCGTGCGCGCGCCCGAGGTCACCTGAGCCAACTCATTTGGCCCAGGGGGTGACCTGCGGCACGTCGACCAAGTGGCGGCCGGCCTCGATCTCGGCCAGGTCGTGCTCGACCATGATGCGGGCCAGTTCTTGCGGGTGCACCGTCGCCTTCCAGCCGAACGTGTCAAACGCCTTGGAGGCGTCGCCGACCAGCGAGTCGACCTCGGTCGGGCGAAGGTAGCGGTCGTCCATTCGCACGTACTTCTGCCAGTCGAGCCCGACGTTCTCAAACGCGAAGCGCACAAAGTCTTCGACCGAATAGTCGGTGCCGGTTCCCACGACGTAGTCGGTCGGTTCGTCTTGCTGCAGCATCTGCCACATCGCGACGACGTACTCGGGCGCATAGCCCCAGTCGCGGCGGGCGTCGAGGTTGCCGAGGTAGAGCTCTTCTTGCAGACCGGCCCTGATGCGGGCGGCGGCGGTCGTGATCTTGTGTGTCACGAAGGTCTTTCCCCGGCGCGGGCTCTCGTGATTGAACAGGATGCCGTTGACGGCGTACAGCCCGTAGGCCTCGCGGTAGTTGCGCGCGACCCAGTAGCCGTAGACCTTCGCCGCACCGTACGGCGAGCGCGGATAAAACGGGGTCTCTTCGTTCTGGGGAGGGGGGGTCGCGCCGAACATCTCGCTCGACGACGCCTGGTAGAACCGTGCCGGCACCTGGGTCTGGCGGATCGCCTCGAGCAGCCGGATCGTGCCGAGACCCGTGGTGTCGCCGGTGTACTCGGGCTCGTCGAACGACACCCGCACGTGCGACTGCGCGCCGAGGTGGTACACCTCATCGGGCACGATCGAGGTCATCAGCGACGACAGTCGCGAGCCGTCGGCGAGGTCGCCGTAGTGCAGCTCGAGGCTCGCGCCGGTCTCGTGCGGGTCGTGGTACAGGTGGTCGATCCGCTCGGTGTTGAAGGTCGACGCGCGGCGGATGATGCCGTGCACGTCGTAGCCCTTCGCGAGAAGCAGTTCGGCGAGGTACGACCCGTCCTGACCGGTGATCCCGGTGATGAGGGCGCGCTTACGCGGTGTGGTCACAACCCCACAGCCTAACGGGGGTCGGACGGGAGGAGACTGGTGCGCCGGCGGACGCGGTCGCGGACCTTGCCGACGACGGCACTGACACCGCCGTTGCGCAGGTAGTAGCCGACGCGCTGCGCAGTGAAGCGCACGCCATAATGCTTGACCAGCCGGATGACGACGACACTTTCGCGGGCGATGTACTCGCGGTCAGGTGCCGGCCACGGGTCGCGGACATACTCGGTCAGCGGGCGGAGCACCTCCTCCCAGCGGAACCTCTCGGCGACCCGCACCACGTTCTCGCGGGCCGCGCGTGCGACGACCTCGTCGAACAGCACCGACTCGAGCCCGTCGGCGAGTGCATCGACGTCTTCGGGGGGCACCGCGACGCCGAGTTGTTCGCGCTTGACCAGCTCCCCGAAGCTGTCGCCCTTGGTGACGACCATCGGCAGCGTCGTCCAGAGGTAATCGAGGATGCGCGTACGGAAGGCGAGCGTCGTCTCTAGGTGGAAGCCGTGGGTGCTGACACCGACGTCCGCTTCGAGCAGATAGTTCTGGCGCTCCTCGTAGGGGACCCACGTCTCGTTGAAGAACACGTGCGAGTCCAGCAGCTTCAGTTCGCGCGCGAGTTCGCGCGACTGCTGCACGATCGGCATCTCGTCGACGCCCGGGTGCTTCGTTCCTTGGAAGAACAGGCGGACATCGTCATGCCGGTCGGCGAGCACGCGCATGGCGCGGATCAGGGTCAGCGGGTCGAACCAGCTGTACAGGCCGCCGCCCCAGATGATCACCTTGTCGTCTTTTCCGATGCCCGGGACGACGCCTTTCAGCACCTGCTCTTGATGAACGGGGTCGTCGGTCGGCATCCCGAACGGCACGATGCGCAGCAAGCGCTTCAGGTCGGGCTCATCGCCGTAGGTGTATGGGTTGAGCCGGCCGAGCGCGGCGAGCTGGCCCAGATAGAACAACCGCTGCCGGTCGGAGGCGGCCAGCAGGAAGTCGGCGCGCAGCATCTGCTCGTTGAGCAACTCGACACGGTCGGCGACGACCCGCTTGTAGTCCTCGAACGGCAGGTCCCGCGCCTGCTCGAGCTGTTCGACGTGCATCGGGTCATAGATGTCGACGACGAGGAACTTCTTCGTCTGGCGCAACGGCCGGAACATCGACATCGGGTGACCCTGGAAGACGATCACCTCGGCCCAGCGCTCAAGCTTCGCGAATGCGCGATGGCGTCCCGGCGGGATGAGGAATTGTTCGAAGGGGGCCACCTGCCTGTCGAGCAGCGAGGTCGTCACCAGCCGGACATCGTTGTCGGCGGACAGGTGTAGCGCGATGTTCCAGGCGCGGATGGCGGGGCCCGCCATCTTCGCCCCGATCGGATCGCTGGTGACAACCAGGACCCGCGTCATCGGCCTGCCTCAAGAAGATCACTGAGGTACGTGCCATAGCCGCTCTTGGTCAGTGGGCCGGCGAGGGCCGCCAGCTGGGCATCATCGATCCACTTTGCACGCCAGGCGATCTCTTCGATGCAGCCGATCTTGTAGCCCTGCCGGTCTTCGATCACGCGCACGTACTCGCTCGCCTGCACCATCGAGTTGAACGTGCCGGTGTCAAGCCAGGCGGTGCCGCGGTCGAGCACCTGCACGTTGAGCTTCTCGGTGCGCAGGTAGTGGTCGTTGACCGACGAGATCTCCAGCTCGCCGCGGGCGCTCGGCTGGATTCCCTTCGCCACCTCGATGACGGAGTTGTCGTAGAAATACAGACCGGGCACGGCGTAGTTGCTCTTCGCCGTGAGCGGCTTCTCTTCGATCGACAGTGCCTTGAAGTCGTCGTCGAACTCGACCACGCCGTACTGACGCGGGTTCGAAACCTGGTACGCGAAGATCAGCGCGCCGTCGATGTCGGTGAGCTGCTTCAACTGCCGGTCGAGAGCAACGCCATGGAAGATGTTGTCGCCGAGCACCAGAGCCACCGACTCCTCGCCGATGAACTCCTCACCGATGAGGAACGCCTGCGCCAGACCGTCGGGGCTCGGCTGCGCCGCATAACTCAGCTCGATGCCGAGTTCGCTGCCGTCACCGAGCAACCGCTCGAACTGCGGCCCGTCGTCCGGCGTGGTGATCAACAAAATCTCGCGGATGCCCGCGCTCATGAGGGTCGCGAGCGGGTAGTAGATCATCGGCTTGTCGTAGATCGGCATCAACTGCTTCGAGATGCCCTTGGTGATCGGCCACAGGCGAGTGCCCGAACCACCGGCCAGAATGATGCCGCGCATCAGGCCCCTCCTCCGGGAACGAAAGTCTGCAGCGCCGCGAAGTCGGGCAGCAGGCCCTGCGCGCGCGCCTCGGCGAGGCTGGGCGCATCGCGGTCTTTGTCAGACACGATCAACTCGCCCATCTCTTCCGGGAACGTCAACGCCAGGTCGGCGTCGAACGGCGAAACCCCGTGCTCGATCTGCGGGTCATAGACGCCGGAGACCAGGTAGTTCACGACCGTGTTCTCTTCGAGAGCAACGAATGCGTGGCCGAGTCCCTCTTCGAGGAACACGGCATGCCGTTCGACGTCGTCGAGCCGCACCGACTCCCAGGTGCCGAAGGTCGGCGACCCGACGCGCAGGTCGACGACATAGTCGATGATCGACCCGCGCGGGACAGTGACGTACTTGGCCTGGCCGGGTGGGGTGTCGGCGAAATGGATGCCGCGGAGGACACCGCGCTTCGACACCGAGAGGTTGGCCTGGCGCAGGTCGAGAACCCGTCCCGCGGCCTGTTCGAGCAGATCGAAGCGATACCACTCGAGGAAGGTGCCGCGGGAGTCGTCCCAGTGAACCGGGCTGATCTCGAAGGCGCCGGCAACGTCCAAGGGGCGGATGTGCACGGCAACGATCTTAGGCGGAGCGCTCAGACCCAGGCTGAACGATGTCTCGGAGCACGTCCTGTGCACCATTGCCGAAGCGGGCGTAATCGCCGCGGGCGGCGCCGGCGATCACCCGTGGCACCCGCGCGATCCGGGTCGCCGGCAGTGCCGACCGGCGCTGCTCGTGCACCAGCTTGCCCCGAGCGGCCTGGCGCTTTTCGGCCATGACGCCGTCGAGGGCGTCGAGCCGTTCGACCAGGCTGCGTGCACGACGCAGCAGCCGGCCGTTGCGCGGCTCACGCGGCTCCCGCAGGCGCTCCAGGCGGACGCCGAGCGTGACGCGGCGGACGCCGATCTGGTTCGACCCGTGCTGCCGGTACCCGGTGAGAGGCTCCTCGACCACATCGGTCCGCGCCAGGGCGGACGACAGCATCGCCAGCCACTCGTCGTGGACCCAGCCATCCGGAATCGGGAGGGCGACGTCGCGCAGGCCGCGGCGGATGATGCAGGTCGCACCGGTCGCCAGGTTGCGATGGATGTATGCCTCGAATCCGCGGCCCTCGTGAATAAGCGCGAGCTCGTGCGCCGCCACCGGGAGGGCGGCGAACAGGGTGGTGCCGAGATCGGTTCCGTGCTCGTCGATCAATCGGGCGTCGCTGTGGATGAGGAGCGCTTCGGGCACGGCTTCGCAGGCCGCCACCAGCCGCGCGAGACGATCGGGGTACCAGACGTCGTCCTGGTCGCTCAGCGCGATCAGGTCGCCGTCGGCCGCCGCCAGGGCACGCCCGAAGTTGGCCGCGACACCGAAGTGCCGGTCGCCGGTCAGGATGCGCAGCGCGGGGGTCGAGCCGGGATGCGACGCCCGGTGAGCGGCGACCGTCGCCTCGACGACGTCGAGAGTGCCGTCTGTCGATCCGTCGTCCGCGACGATCAGCTGCGCGGCCGGACGGGTCTGAGCGAGAATGCCGCGGAGCTGCTCCGCGACGAACCGCGCGCCGTTGTAGGTGCACAGCGCGACCGAGACGGTCAGGGTCTGCGGCTCGTGCACCCTCCGACTGTACCGACAGGTACCATGGGCGGAATGGCGAGCGGGTCGGGTTCGGACGCGGCGGCGCGCATCGGCGTGGTCACGGTCAGCTTCGGGTCGGAGGGCGTTCTGCCCGCGATGCTGGCGAGCATCCCCGACGCGGTGGCCGGCCCTTTCGAGGCCGTTGTGGTCGACAACCGGCCGAGCGACGACAGCGTGCGGCGTCTCGCCGAATCGGCCGGAGCCCGCTACCTCTCCCG
>JBDTQN010000127.1:0-7311 GCA_039932215.1 Pseudolysinimonas sp.
GCGGTCTCTTTCGGCTTGTTCCAGTAGCCGTCGAACACGTCGACGCCCTTGACCCAGATCTCGCCGTCTTCCGCGATCTTCAGTCCGACGCCCGGGATGGCGGGCCCGGTGGTGCCGATCTTGAAGCGAGTGGTGAGGTTGACGGTCGCCGGGGCGGTGGTCTCGGTCAGGCCGTAGCCCTCGAGGATCATCACGTTCATGCTTCGGAAGAAGTGCCCCAGGCGGGTGCTCAGCGGCGCCGAGCCCGACACGGCGTACCGCACGTTGCCGCCCATGGCGGCCTTCAGCTTGCTCAGCACGAGACGGTCGAACAGGGCGAACTGCAGTTTCAGGCCGAGCGGCACGTGGCCCGCGTCGAGCGCCTGCGAGTGCTCGACGGCGACGTCGGCTGCGCGACGGAAGATCTTGCCCTTGCCGCCCGCCTCTGCCTTCTGCTCGGCCGAGTTGTAGACCTTCTCGAACACGCGAGGGACTGCGAGCAGGAACGTCGGCTTGAAGCTGCCGAGCGAGGGCAGCAGCTGCTTCGTGTCGGCCTGGTGGCCCACCTTGACGCCGCCATGGATCGACAGCACCGAGATGAAGCGCGCGAAGACGTGCGCGGTCGTGATGAAGAGGAGGGTGGTGGACTTCGGGTTGACCACGTCGCTCATCGCGACCGCCGCGTTCCGGCACGTCTCGACGAAGTTCGAGTGGGTGAGGATGCACCCCTTGGGCACTCCGGTCGAGCCAGACGTGTAAATGAGCGTGGCGAGGTCTTTGCCGACGGCGACCGAGCGGCGCTTCTCGAGGTCGGCGTCAGACACCGAACCACCGCTCGCCGCGAGCTTCTCGATGTCGCCGTTGCCCATCTGCCAGACGTTCGCGACCTGCGGCACCTCGCTGGCGATCTCGTCGAATCGCGTGAAGTGCTCGGCGGTCTCGACGATGATCGCGGTGGCCCCCGAGTCCTCGAGGATGTACTGGATCTGCGACGGCGCCGAGGTCTCATAGATCGGCACCAGCACCGCGCCCGCGAACCAGGTCGCGAAGTCGACCAGCGTCCACTCGTAGCGGGTCTTGCACATGAAGCCGATCTTCTCGCCGGGCTTGATGCCGGCGGCGATCATGCCCTTGGCGAGGGCGACGACCTGCTCGTGGAACTCACGCGCGGTCACATCGGTCCAACCGCCTTCTGCGGTGGGAAGGGAGAACAGCGCTCCGTCGGGCGTCGCCGCCACGCGGTCGACCAGCAGATCGGTCACATTTGCTGTGGGGTCGGCGTCGACGACAGCAGGGGTGAAGTACTCGTTCACGGCAGCTCCTTTGATACGCGTGGGCGGGTGACTCCCACTGTAACCGACCGCATAGGCTCACATATCGTGCATGCGATCGGGATCGATATCGGCGGGACGAAGATCGCCGGAGCCCTCGTCACCGAGGCGGGCGAGATCCTGCGTCTCGAGAGGCGTTCGACGCCGGCCGGCGATCCGGTAGCCATCATCGACATAGTGGTCGACCTGATCAGGACGCTGGGTGAGGGTCAGGATGTCGCGGCGGCCGGGGTGGCAGCGGCCGGCTTCATCGACAACACCCAGTCGATCGTCTACTACGCGCCCAACATCAACTGGCGCAGCGAACCTTTCCGGCAGCACCTCAGCGACCTCCTGCCCGGCCTCGACATCACGATCGACAACGACGCGAACGCGGCCGGCTGGGCGGAGTACCGGTTCGGCGCCGGACGTGGCACCTCTGACATGACGCTGCTCACCATCGGCACCGGAGTCGGCGGGGCCGTCGTTGCCGGCGGCAGGCTGCTGCGCGGCGGATTCGGCGCGGCCGGCGAGATCGGCCACCTGCGGGTCGTCCCCGACGGCCTGCCTTGCGGCTGCGGCGCACGCGGATGCATCGAGCAGTACGGCTCCGGCCGCGCATTGCTGCGCATGGCCGGCGAGATCGCCGACGCCGGGTTGATCGGCCACAACCTGGCCGAGGCGCGCGCCGCCCATGACGGAGTACTCGACGGCACCATCGTGGCCGCGCTCATCGCCGACCACGATCCCGGGGCGCTGGCCGCCCTGCGCCAGCTCGGGTCGTGGCTGGGACAGGCGTGCGCATCCATCGGGGCCGTTCTCGACCCGCAGCGCTTCGTGTTCGGCGGCGGTGTCGCGAGCGCGGGGGAGCTGTTGCTCGAACCGATCCGCGAGGCGTACCTGACGAATCTCCCGGCGCGCGGGTTCCACCCCGAGCCCGAGTTCCTGACCGCCGAGCTCGTCAACGACGCCGGAGTGGTCGGTGCCGCCGACCTCGCCCGCGTGCACCTGGCCGGATAGGGTCGGCTTCGTGCTCTATCTGTTCCTCAAGAACCTGATCATCGCGCCGTTCGCGTTCTCGGTGTTCCGGCCGTGGGTGCGCGGGCGCGAGAACGTGCCCGAGAAGGGCGCCGTGATCTATGCGAGCAACCACCTCTCGTTCGTCGACTCGGTGTTCCTCCCTATCGTCGTCGACCGCCCGATCAGCTTCCTCGCCAAGAGCGACTACTTCACCCGGAAGGGCGTGCTCGGCGCGATCATGCGCTGGTTCTTCCTCGCCATCAACCAGCTGCCGATCGATCGGTCCGGCGGTAAAGCCTCCGAGGCCTCGCTGAACTCGGGTCTCGAGCACCTGGCCAAGGGCGGCCAGCTCGGGATCTACCCCGAGGGCACCCGCAGCCCCGACGGTCGCATGTACCGGGGGCGCACCGGCGTCGCGCGCATGATCCTCGAGGCCGGCGTGCCGGTCATCCCGGTGGCGATGATCGACACCGAGAAGGTCATGCCCACCGGCACCAAGATGCCGAAGGTGCGCCGGGTCGGTGTCGTGTTCGGCGAGCCGCTGGACTTCTCGCGTTTCGACGGAATGGAGGGCGACCGCTTCGTGCTGCGCTCGATCACCGACGAGATCATGTACGAACTCGCGCAGCTCAGCGGCCAGGAATACGTCGACGTCTACGCGTCGTCGGTCAAGAAGCCCGCCAAGCCGGGCAAGCCCGTGAAGAAGAGCAAGGCGCGCGTCGCGGCCGAGGCTCGCGCGGCAGCAGCAGCCTGACGACGCCGATAGGCTGAAAGGCCGGGGCAGTCGTCCCGTTCCTTCTTCGCAGCCAGAGGCTGTGCGCCCCGTTTGGAGGCTGGCCCCGTGGTGGACCCGTCCGAAACCATCGTCCAGGCAGATCCCGCCGTGATCGCGGGTCTCGACCATTGGCGCGAGCTGCCGATCAAGCAGCAGCCGGTCTGGCCGGACGCCGACGCCGTCGCGGCCGCCTCGGCCGAGATCGCGACGATGCCGCCGCTGGTGTTCGCCGGTGAGGTCGACATCCTCCGCGAACGGCTCGCGCGGGCGGCACGCGGCGACTCGTTCCTGCTGCAGGGCGGCGACTGCGCCGAGACGTTCGCCGGGGCGACGGCCGAGCAGATCCGAAACCGGGTCAAGACGCTGCTGCAGATGGCGGTGGTGCTCACCTACGGCGCCTCGATGCCGATCGTCAAGATGGGCAGGATGGCGGGGCAGTTCGCGAAGCCGCGCTCCAGCGAGTCCGAGACCCAGGGCGATCTGACGCTTCCGGCCTACCGCGGAGACATCGTCAACGGG
Source organism: Pseudolysinimonas sp. (assembly GCA_039932215.1). Classification (GTDB taxonomy): domain Bacteria; phylum Actinomycetota; class Actinomycetes; order Actinomycetales; family Microbacteriaceae; genus JBDSKH01. The sequence continues at coordinate 3,604 of JBDTQN010000127.1, forward strand.
TACCCGTTCACGCCCGAATCGCGAGCCGCCGACCCGCGCCGACTGGTGCAGGGGTACCACACCGCCGCATCCACCCTGAACCTCATCCGCGCCTTCACCCAGGGTGGCTTCGCCGACCTGCGGCAGGTGCACAGTTGGAATCAGGGCTTCGCCCGCAACCCCGCGAACGTGCGGTACGAGGGCCTGGCGCGCGAGATCGACCGCGCCGTCAAGTTCATGGAGGCCGCCGGCGCCGACTTCGACGAGTTGAAGCGCGTGGAGTTCTACACCAGCCACGAGGGCTTGCTCATGGATTACGAGCGGCCCATGACGCGCATCGACTCGCGCAACGGCACGCCCGTGAACACGAGCGCGCACTTCTTGTGGATCGGCGAGCGCACCCGCGACATCGACGGCGCGCACGTCGACTACTTCTCGCGCATCCGCAACCCGATCGGCGTGAAGCTCGGTCCGGCGACCTCTGCCGATGACATGGAGCGCCTGATCGACAAGCTCGACCCCGACCGCGAGCCGGGGCGCCTTACCTTCATCACGCGCATGGGTGCCGGCAAGGTGCGCGACGCGCTGCCGCCACTGCTCGCGGCGATCAAGGGCTTCGACGCAACACCGCTGTGGGTGACCGACCCGATGCACGGCAACGGCCTGACCACGCCGACCGGCTACAAGACGCGGCGTTTCGACGACGTGGTCGACGAGGTGAAGGGCTTCTTCGAGGCCCACCGCGCGGCGGGCACCCATCCCGGCGGCATCCACATCGAGCTCACCGGCGACGACGTCACCGAGTGTCTCGGCGGCTCCGAGCAGATCGACGAGGCGACCCTGGCGACCAAGTACGAGTCGCTGTGTGACCCGCGTCTGAATCACATGCAGTCACTCGAACTCGCGTTCCTGGTGGCCGAAGAGCTCGCGGCCGCGCGCGAGACCGCTATTCGGTGAACTTCACCTTGATGGTGTCGCCGCGGTGGATCGTGGTGCCCGCCGGGGGATCGGTCGACTTGACGGTGACGAGGTTCGGGGCGAGGTCGGCACCCTCGTTGTAGTCGTACCTGATGCCGAGTTCGTCGAGTTTGGCCTTGGCGTCACGCCAGGTCATGCCGGTGAGCGCGGGCACGTCGACCGGCGCGGGCCCCTTCGAGGTCTGCAGCGTGATGCTGTCGCCCGGCTTGAGCACCTGGCCCTCGTCGAGCTCGATCTTGATCACCGCGCCCGCCGCGATCGTGTCGCTGTAATCTTCGCTGCCCTGAGAGGCAGCCAGGTCGACCCCGCCCAGGATCGTGATGGCGTCGTCGAGATCTTGACCGGCGACGTCGGGCACGGGGCCGGCAGAGACCACCAGGGTGAGGCTCTGCAGTTCGCCGTATGTCTCGTTCGCCAGGATCGACGTCGCGCCGTCGGCGCCGAGCACGTCGACGACTGTGTCTTTCGGCTGCGTGGGGTCGAACCGCACGATGGGGTCGGTCGCCGTCCAGGGCGCGTCCTCGATAGCGGCCTCGGCGTCGGCGACGGGCATGCCCGCGGTGATGGTGAAGTCGATCGGCTTCGGCCCGGTCGAGATCAGCAACCGCACGGTCTCGCCCTTGCCGACCGGCTGACCGATCGCGGGGTCGGTCTGGGCGACCGCGCCGGCAGCGACAGTGGGGGAGTCGATGCTGCCCGTGGTCTCACTGACCCGGAAGCCGAGATCTTCGAGCGTCGCCTCCGCCTCGGCGGGCGTCATCCCGGCGATCGACTGCGGGATGGTCACCTTCGACCCGGGTCCGATGCCGAACCACCAGCCGGCACCGCCCGCCAGCAGCGCGAGCACGACGATCACGGCGACGAGCACGATTCCGCGTCCCCGTCGCTTCTGCGAGGCCACGGCGAGGGCGGCGGTCGAGTCGGGGACCGATGCGGCCGCGGCAGCGCGAGCGGTCGCTCGTGATCCGAGGATCTGCGTCTCGGCCTCGGACGCCGGGGTGACGGTGGGTTCGGTCGGTGCCGACGGCATCACGACGGTGCGCTGCGCCGAGGTGGTGCCGGCGGGGAGCGCCGTGCGCAGCAGCGCCTCGGTGTCGTGCAACTGTTCGAGCATCGCCTTGGCGTCGCGCGGCCGCTGCTCCGGATCGCGGGTGGTGGCCCACAGCACCAGCTCGTCGAGTTCGGCGGGCACGCGCGGGTTCTTGGTGCTGGGCGTCGGCACCGCGTCGTTCGCGTGCTGGTAGGCGATCTGCATCGGCTGCTCGCCGGTGAACGGCTGCTCGCCGGTGAGCATCTCGTACATCATGATGCCGACCGCGTAGATGTCGCTGCGGGTGTCGGCCACGCCGCGGGTGACCAACTCGGGGGAGAGGTAGGCGACCGTGCCGAGCAGTGCGGCACCGGTCGCGGTGTTCGCCGAGGCGGCCCGTGCGAGGCCGAAGTCGCCGATCTTGATACGCCCGTCGTCGGCCAGCAGCACATTCTCGGGCTTCAGGTCGCGGTGCACGATGCCGGCTTTGTGCGCGGCGGCAAGGCCAGAGAGCACCGCCTCGGAGATGTCGAGGGTCTGCTCCGAGGTGAGCGAGCCGTACTCCTGCAGCAGGTCGCGCAGGGTGATGCCCGGGAGGTACTCCATCACCAGGTAGGCCGAGTCGGCATCCTGACCCTGATCAAAGACGTTGACCACGTTGGGATGTGCCAGACGGGCGGCCGATCGCGCCTCTTGGATGAAGCGCTGCTTGAACGATTCGTCATCGGCCAGGTGGCCGTGCATCACCTTGACCGCGACGCGGCGTTCGAGCCGCAGATCGGTGGCCAGATAGACGGTCGCCATGCCGCCGCGGGCGATGCGTGAGCGCACCTGATACCGGCCGTCGATGAGACGACCGATCATCGGATCGGTGGTGTTGACACTCACTCTTGGAGTGTAGGCAGCGCTTGCTGACAGACCCCTTAGGCTCGCCCGTCCCCGTATCGAGGTGCTAGCCCAGCTGCGCGAGCCACGCGGCCGCGCTTCTCTCCCATTTCGCGTACGCGTTCGGGTATGCCGAGATCTGCACCTTCTGCGCGGCCTGGGTCACCGTCATCGACTGCCAGCCCGAGATGTCGAGCAGCCCGCGGGTGTAGCCGCGGTTGGGGTTGCTCGCACCGCCGAAGAAGAGGCGTGCGGCGTGCGCCACGTCGAGCAGCGCATCCCGCGTGCCCCACCCGGTGCTCGGGCGCTGCTGGAACACCCCGACCGAGTCCCGGTCGCCGTAGGTGATGTTGCGCAGGCTCGACTCCTGCATCGCGGCGGCGAGGGCGATGATGAGTCCGCGGTCCGAGACGCCGAGCGACCGCCCGACCTGGATGATGATGGCCGCATTCGCCGCCATCTCGGCCGTCAGCGGGGTGACGCTCGATCCGTCTTGCGCACTGACGACGCCCGGGATGGCGAGCGTGCGTCCCGCGTAGATGATGCTCGCGCGACTGAGCCCGTTCGCACCGAGTAGGGCGTCGACGGCGACGCCGAAGCGTGCGGCGATCGCCGTCACCGTGTCGCCGGACTTGATCGTGTAGGTGTTGTTGATGATCGGCGCCGGTGCGCTGGTCGGCGGGGTCGACGGGGGGTCGCCCGCGCCGGGGGTGCCAGGGGTGACCGAGGAGACCGGCTGGATGTCGATCGACGATCCGCCGAGCGAGATCGTCTGTCCGGGGTCGATGATGCTGCTGCGCGTCAGGCCGTTCAGGCTGAGCAGGGACGCGGTCGTG
>JBDTQN010000128.1:0-7275 GCA_039932215.1 Pseudolysinimonas sp.
CCTCGCCGTCGGCCGTGAACGGGGTCACGAGCGCGACGAGCACCTGTCCGAAGGGGTTCTCTGGCGTCGACACGCGTTACAGGCTATCGCGTTGACGAAGCCGGACGTCGCGCCCGGCGACCGCCCGGCACAACGCGAACTGCGCCCATGCGACCTCGACGCTCACAGCGAAGCGGTCGCCGGCGACGGGCCGTCGGCTCCAATGCCGAATGACGCCGACTCGCGATCCGCGCGGACGCCAGCTCGTCACGCCGTGCGGAGCGCAGATGTGCAGATCATGGCCGGGTTCGATGACCCCGTGGTAGACCAGCGCGCTCACGCACGCGAGCCGACCCCCTGATCGGTGCGCCTTCACGACCTGCGGGTCGATCGTCGGGAGCGCCCAGAGTCCCTTCTTGACGTGGAGGACGGTGCCGTACATCGCGGCGACGTCGAGCACGTTGCGCGGAACCCGGCTCAACTCCCGGGTGTAAGCGAGACCGCCGCGACGTTCGATGAGATCGAGGATGAACTGCATCCCGCCACGCTGGACCGTGCTAGCGGTGAGTGGGTCGGGGCGAACGCATTCTGTGTACAACTCGCCGCGACTCGCACCTGTGGACAGGTAGTCAGACGGGAGCGATTGACTCCCCTCTGGCGTTCGGGATCCGCGCTACGGTCGCGCTGATTCCGAACAGTTCGCACATCTCGAGGTCCTCCGTTCGATCGCCCCACAGTGACCGCATGTGGAGACGCGGCGTCGAGGTGAAAGCGGCACTCGTGGTGGTGCTGGTGATCGGGCTTGGGGGCGGCACGACTGGTCCAGCGGTCGCGACCGTCTTCCTCAGCCGATGTCGGGACGCCCGTAGGAGAGGAAGCGGTAGCGCACGCCGGTGCGCGAGGTCTGCCAGTCCGCAGGCTCGGCGACCCACGACTCGCCGATCGGGGGGGCCCAAGTGTCACCCGGCACGACGAGGTCGAGCTCCGTGACCTCGAGCCGGTCGGCGCGATCGATCGTCAGGGCGAAGAGTTCGGCGCCGCCGATGATCCAGCCGTCGTCAGGCACCTCTTGCACGACCTCGGCGCCCTCGGCCGACCACTCCGTGTTACGGGTGACCACCACGTTGCGCCGACCGGGCAGCGGCCGGAAACGCGGATCGAGGGCATCCCAGGTCTTGCGGCCCATGATGACCGTGTCGCCCATGGTGAGTTCTTTGAAATGCGCCAGGTCTTCGGGGACATGCCACGGCATCCCGCCCTCGTTGCCGATGACGCCACCGTGCGCCTGCGCCCAGATGAGTTTCAAACGGCGACCGCGCCCCTGATCGCCGGATGATGCTCGTAATCGACGAGCTCGAAGTCATCGAACGTGTAATCGAAGATGCTCTCGACCGGCTTCAGCCGCACCGTCGGCAGCGGGAACGGATCGCGGGTCAGCTGCTCGCGCACCTGCTCGACGTGGTTGTCGTAGATGTGGCAGTCGCCACCGGTCCAGACGAAGTCGCCCACCTCGAGACCGGTCTGCGCCGCGATCATGTGGGTCAGCAGGGCGTAGCTCGCGATGTTGAACGGAACGCCGAGAAAGAGGTCGGCACTGCGCTGATACAGCTGGCACGACAGCTTGCCGTCGGCGACATAGAACTGGAAAAGCGCGTGGCACGGTGCCAGCGCCATGTTCGGGATGTCGGCCGGGTTCCACGCCGAGACGATCAGCCGCCGCGAATCCGGATTCACGCGGATCTGCTCGATCACGTCGGAGATCTGATCGATCTGCTCTCCCGACGGTGTCGGCCACGAGCGCCACTGCACTCCGTAGACCGGTCCCAGCTCGCCGGCCGCGTCGGCCCACTCATCCCAGATCGTCACTCCGTTGTCGCGCAGGAACGCCACGTTGCTCTCGCCCCGCAGGAACCAGAGCAACTCGATCGCGATCGACTTGAAGTGCACGCGCTTGGTCGTGATGAGCGGGAAGCCCTGGGAGAGGTCGAACCGGATCTGACGGCCGAACACGCTGCGCGTGCCGGTGCCAGTGCGGTCGGTCTTGTGCACACCGTGGTCGAAGGTGTCGCGGAGCAGATCCTCGTAGGGGAAGTCGGTCATCGGCCCGATCGTAATAGACGGCAACACAAGCCCGCCGGAAGCGACCCGCCCATATCGTTGCCGCATGCAGGTGGTCGTGGTGCTCGTCGGGCTGGTCGCCTTCGCGACCGTGCTCGGGATGCTGTGGCGCTCCTCGCAGGGCCGCGTGCGTTTCGCAAACGGCCACATCGCCGACATCGAGCTCGGTGGCCGCGCGACCCTGCTCCAGTTGTCGTCGGAGGTGTGCGCGCCGTGCCGTGCGACCGCACGGGTGCTCGGCGACCTGAGCGACGGCGACGTGCGGCACGTCGAAGTCGACATCAACGACCGCCCCGATCTGGTCTCGCGATTCAACGTGCTGCAGACCCCGACCACGTTCATCCTCGATCGCGACGGAGCGGTGCGAGCGCGCATCGGCGGGGCCGTGCGCCGCGAACTGGTTGTCGCCGAGCTGGAGAAGGTGGCATGACTACCGGAACGGGCATCGACCCGCGCGGCCCCCGCGTCAGCGCCGGCGTGACCGGCCTCGTGGTGCTCGCGGTCGTGGCGCTCGGGCTGCTCGGCCTGACCACGGCGGCCACGATCCTGCTCTCTGCCCAGGCCCTCGTGTTCCTGGTCGCCGCGATCGTCGGTGCCGCCCGGCACCCCTACGGATTCGTGTTCAAGCGCCTCGTCCGCCCGCGCCTGCAGGCCCCCGCCGAACTCGAAGACCCGGCACCGCCCACCTTCTCGCAGGGCGTCGGGTTCGTCGTGGTCGCCCTCGGCATCGTGTTGCAGTTGCTCGGTGTGCCGTACGCGGTCGTCGTGGCCGCCGCCGCCGCGTTCGTCGTCGCCTTCCTCAACTCGGTCTTCGGCTACTGCGTCGGGTGCCAGATCTATCTGCTTCTCGCGCGTGCGGGCGTCATCCGCCGCAAGCCCGTCGCCGCATAGCGCGTCGCTCAAATCGGGCGCATAGAGTGGCTGCATGGCCCTCACGAGTGAAGCAACGACACTGTGGTTCGGTGACCTGACCAGCGGGTCCGGTACGACATCCCTCGACTCCTCCGATGCGGCGGAGTTCCCCGTCTCGTGGCAGGCGCGCTCCGAAGGCGCTGTCGGCAAGACGAACCCCGAAGAGCTGCTGGGCGCCGCCCACTCCGCCTGCCACTCGATGGCGTTCTCGGCCGGCCTCACCACCGCTGGTCACGCGCCCGAGAGTCTGCAGGTCACGGCCGCGGTGACGTTCCAGCCGGGTGAGGGCATCACCGGCAGTCATCTGCTCGTGAGCGCGAAGATCGCCGGCATCACCGACGACGAATTCCAGAAGCTCGCTGAGGACGCCAAGGCCAACTGCCCGGTCTCGAAAGCGCTGGCCGGCATCCCGATCACCCTCGAAGCGAGCCTGGCGTAACGTGCGCGTCGTCGTCGCCGGTGCGTCGGGTCTAATCGGCTCGGCACTCACGGCGCGGCTCGAAGCCCGCGGCGACGAGGTCGTGCGCCTGGTGCGCCGCGCGCCGCGCGGCCGCGACGAGGTGCAATGGGATGCCGTGACCCTCGATCCGGCGGCGATCGATGGCGCCGGCGCTGTGGTCTGCCTGTCTGGCGCGACGATCGGCCGCATCCCGTGGACCCCCGCGTACCGCCGCACCCTGCTCGACTCGCGCGTGCGCCCCACGGTCGCCATCGCCGAAGCGATCGTCTCGGCCACGAACCCGCCCCCGGTCTTCGTCAGCGGCTCAGCCGTCGGAATCTACGGCGACCGGCCCGGCGAGACCCTCGACGAGTCGTCGACGACGGGTGAGGGCTTCTTTCCCGACCTGGTGCGCGCCTGGGAGGCGGCGGCGGCTATCGCATCCGGAGCCACGCGGGTCGTGCTGTCTCGCAGCGCCGTCGTCGTCGCGAAGGGTGGCGGCTGGTCGCCGATCCGGCTGCTGACGGGCATCGGCCTGGGTGCCGGGTTCGGTCGCGGCACCCAGTACTGGCCCTGGATCAGCCTCGCCGACGAGGCCGGCGCACTCATCCACCTGATCGGATCGCACCTGACCGGGCCGGTCAACGTCGCGAGCCCCACGCCCACCACCAGCGACGAAGTGACCGAAGCGTTCGCGCATGTTCTGCATCGACCGCACCTGCTGCGTGTGCCGTCGATCGCCGCGAAGGCGCTCGGCGAGGCCGGTGACCGGCTGCTGCTCGACGACATGCGTGTGCTGCCCACCAAGCTCGAGCTCGACGGATTCGTCTGGTCTCAGCCGACGATTAGCGAGGCGATCCGGGCGATCGCCTGAGGCTCTGCCGCATCGCCCAGCGTGCGCGGCGGCGGTCGCCACTGGCGTCATACGCAAGCCCCAGCCGATACCAGGTGCGCCAGTTCTCGGGGTCCGCTTCGACGGCTGCTTGATACTGCGGGAAGACGGCGTCGGCGGCCGCACGGTCGATGCGCCCGCTCGGAAGCAGCGGCAGCTGCTCGGTGGGCAGCTCCCCCTCGGCTTCGAGGCGCGCGCCGAGCCGGTCCGCGCGCACCGTGAAGACCAGTTCGGCCGCGATCGCGCCCGCGGCGACGACCGGGAAAACTAGCAGCGCGACACCGATGGCGACCGCGATCGGGCTGCCGACGCCGAGCAGCAGGATGCCGTAGCGGACCGCGAAGATCAGGTACAGAGCCAGCAGCGCCGCCATCACAGCGACGGCGATGCGGGTGGTCACAACCCGCGTCTCACAGGCCGAGGTCGAGCAGGCGGTCCAGGCCGACGACGACTCCGCGTGCCTCGCGCACGGCGCGCAGCCCCAGCAGGATGCCGGCTTCGTACGACGCATCGGTGTGCGTGTCGTGGATGATCCGCACCGTCTCGCCGTCTCCCCCGAGCACCACCTCTTGCCGCGCCGACAGGCCCGCGTGACGCAGGCTGTGGATCGGGATGCTCGCCACCTGCTGGCCGCGGGCGCGCTGGTCCGCGTGCGGAGCGGAGACCGGTCCGACCTCGGCGCGCGCCTTGCCGATCAGTTCGGCGGTGCGGATCGCGGTTCCGGATGGCGAGTCGACCTTGCGCGGGTGATGGCTTTCGACGATCTCGATCGAGTCGAACCACGGGGCCGCGAAAACGGCGAACGCGGTCGCCAAAGCCGACCCGAGCGAGAAGTTCGGCACGATCACCACGCCGGGCACGGCATCCTGACCCACCCGCGACCGCAGGGTGGCGATGCGTTCGGCGGTCCACCCCGAGGTGCCGACCAGAGCCGGGATGCCGCGGTCGAGTGCCGCCGCGACGACGTCGGGCGAGATGGCCGGGACGGTCAGATCGAACACGATGTCGGCGCCGGCAATGCCGTCGAGCGAGTCGGACGAGCCGATCGCGGCGTGTAGTACGAAGTCGTCGGCCTCATCGATGAGGCGGCGCGCGAGCGTGCCCATCCTGCCTGTCGCGCCGACCACGGCGACCCTGCTGACCATGTGCTCCAGCGTAGCCTTGGGGTGTGCCGCGCTTCGTCCCCACCCGTGTCGACGATCCGGTCGCGGCCGGGCTGCTCGACGCGTACTTCGCCAGCCGCGAGCTGGGGTTCGTCGGGGGCGTCTACAAGCGGACTCCCCCGGATCCCGCGGCATTCGTGCCCCCGCAGGGGACGTTTCTGCTCGTGTTCGACGAGGCTGACGTTGCGGTGGGGTGCGGCGGGGTGCGGATGATTGCTCCCGATCGGGGCGAGATCAAGCACCTGCGGCTCGACCCGTCGACGCGCGGACGAGGCTGGGGTCGCACGCTGCTCATCGAACTCGAGGCGCGGGCGGTGGGACTCGGCGCCCGGATCGTCGTGCTCGACACCAATGCGACGCTCGAGGCTGCGCAGGGGCTGTACCGCACGAGCGGATATGACGAGATCGAGCCGTACAACGACAACCCGAACGCGACGCACTGGTTCGCGAAGCCGCTGGAATAAGCCGCATCCCTACTGCCTGGCCCGGCCCGACGGCGCGACCATGGAGGCATGACCGCACGCCTGCTGCTCGTCCTGCCCGTGATCGCACTGCTCGCCGCCTGCACGACGGGCGGAGGAGGCGGCGGTGACACCGGCGGTGGGGGCGACTCGGGAGGCGGAGACGGCGGGACCGCGGCCGGCGACTGCTCGGACTTCGGCGCCGAGTACGCACCTTTCACCAGCGACCTGATCGCGTCACAGTCTGGATCGACGTGGGGCGACGGCTCGGAGTTCGCGATCCAACTGTCTGACTCCGCGATCGCGGCAGACATCCTCCCCCAGGTCGAGTTCCTCTCGAACGTGAACGGGGGCGTTCAGACGGCATCGAGCCAGATCCTCGACGACCTCGGCGACGGCGCATACAGCAACAGCCTCAACCTGTTCGACAGCCAGTTCGACGGCCAGCCGGGAATCGCACGGGTGTTCGCCATCGACGACTCGGCGCTGGACGGCGAACGGTATGACGGCGACTCGCTGCTGTTGGGCGACTACTGCATCACCCTCGAGGTCGAGTAGCGGCTCAGTACGGCTGTTCGACAGGCAAACCCGAACGCAGTTCGGGCGCCAGGTGCCCGAGGTCGTTGTGTACGACCAGCACGGGCGGCTTCGCCGAACGCACCCGGATGATGGTGAGGCCACAGTTCGCCTGATTCAGACCCAGCCACCTCCACTTGGGCGCGCCGAAGGTCTCGCGCACGAACCAGCCGATCACGAAGTTGTGGGTGATCAGCAGGTCGTGACGGTCGTCGCGCGACGGCGTCATCCATTCCGCGACGGCGTCGGTCATCTGCGCTTCGCCCGCCTCGATCTCATCGGCGGTGATGCCACCGAAGAACGACTCGAACGCGTGGGGCAGGTCGGGCTCGGGCCCCGACGGGATGCAATCCATCAGCAAGGCGGACGGCTGCGGCTCGAGGGCGGGCAGCCGGTCGGTCATGATGCGCGCCGTCTCTTGCGCGCGCTGCAGTGGTGACGTCCACGCTCCGGTGAACGGGACTCCTCCGAGGCGTTCGGCCAACGCGCGGGCCTGACGCACCCCGCGCGGACTCAACGGTCCATCGGGGAGGCCGTGTTCGGCATCCTGCTGCTCGCCGTGACGCACGAGATAGAGGTACCGCGACATCAGGCGACCTCGGTGGTTGAGCCTGTCGAAACCAGGCCGTCGAACGCCGTCGCGTCGAGGGCCCCGACTGCGGCGACGGACAGCGGCCGGGCGACGAGATCGGCAGCGAGCGCCTGCACGTCCGCGGAGGTGACACCAGCGATGCG
>JBDTQN010000129.1:0-7151 GCA_039932215.1 Pseudolysinimonas sp.
GCCGAGCAGCACGCGGGTGATGCCCGCATTCTCGTCGGCCTGCGACGCCAGGGCGATTCCGGTGGCGGTCGCGATGGTGCCGTCGATGCCGGCCAGCCCGCGATTGCTGTGCACGGGGATGCGTTTGCCGGGCGCCACGCGGTCGAGCTCACGGATCAGCCGCGACGCTCCCAGCACGAGGCGGTCGTGGGGCCAGCTCGCGCGCCAGACCGCCTCGACGAGAAGCCGGCGGGTCACCGGCTGCCGCTGCTCGGCCAGCTGCTCGCGCGCGAACGCGGCGCGCTCGGCGAAATCGTCGGTGAGGGCGGCGCCGAGGGGTTCCTCGGTTTCGAGCAGCTGACGGGACGCGTGCACCCACCGTCCGACCCACGAACGCGATTCTTCGACAGCCAGCGGATCCTCGGCGATCTGGACGGCATCCAGAAAGGTCTGCACCCGATGGCCCGGGTTGTAGTCGTCGAGGCCCGGGGAACGCACGACGATCGTCTCGACGCCCTCGCGTTCGATCAGCGCGGGTACCTCGCGGCTGAGCGTCGGGTGACCGAAGACGATCGCGCGCGCGATGCGGTCGCCGAAGTTTCCTGTGCTGAGAAGCTCGCGGTAGGCGGCGACCAGGTTGGGACCGAAGCGGGCGCCGGATGCGACCTCGGCCAGCAGCGGAGCGCCCAGTGCGCGGGCAGCGGCCTCGGCCTGCTCGCCGGCGCCGGCCACCGCGATGACGACGGTGCCCGGCGCGGGAGCGATCACCGAGGCGGGTCGAGTGGCGACTGCGGCCGCGGGAAGGTCGGTCGGCACCTCGGTCAGCCGCGCTTCCCCCGACAGCGGCTCGCGGAACGCGAGGTTCACATGCACCGGACCGGCGATGTTCTCGAGCACTTCCGCCGCGAGGCGCGCGGCGTCTGCGTCGTGATCGCCGCCGTCGGCCGGGGCGGGCACGTCGATCATCCGGGCCGCGCCGCCGAACATGCCCGGCTGCCGCGTCGTCTGGTTCGCGCCGATCCCCTGCAGTTCGGCGGGCCGGTCGCCGCTGAGCACGATCAGCGCGACGCCCGAGTGCGCCGCCTCGAGCACGGCGGGATGCAGCTCTGCGACGGCCGTGCCCGACGTGGTCACGATCGCGACCGGCGCCGCTGTCTCGACAGCGAGGCCGATCGCGAGAAAACCGGCCGACCGCTCATCGATGCGCACCCGCAGCCGCAGCAACCCCGCCCGTTCGTACCGAGCGGCGGCCAGCGCCAGCGCCTGCGAGCGGGAGCCGGGGCTCAACACCACGTCGCGCACGCCGCGACGGATCAGCTCACCGAGCAGTGCCGTCGCGAAGTCGCTCGCCGGCGATGCGGTCACTCCGCCGGTTTCGGCTTGTCGGCGTCGCCGGCGTCGCCGTTGCCGTCGCCGTCTCCGTCCACGTTCTTCAGGCGCTCTTCGAGTTCGCGGATGCGTTCGTCCTGCGCCTGCTCGCGGCTCAGCTTGCGCAGAAAGTCGGGGTCGTCGTCGGGCGCCGACGGCCCGCGCCGGCGGATCTGACGCGGAGGTGCGTAGCGGCCGTTCTGGCGCGGCTCGAGCGGCTCGCGACCGATCAGGAACCAGAGCAGCCCGCCGATGATCGGCAGGACGATGACCAGGATGATCCAGGTGAACTTGGGCAGGTGCTTGGCGCGACTCGGATCGATGGTCACGATGTCGACGATCGAGTACACCAGGAACGCCGTGTAGATCAGCGGAATGAGTAACCGCAGCAGCGTCATGTGCCGATTCTAGACACGCGCCCCGCACGTAGACTCGAACCGATGCGCCCCTGGATCGCCTACACGCTCGTGCGCGTCGGCCTGTTCGCCCTCTTCTTCGCCGTGCTGTACCTGATCGGACTGGAGTGGTGGCTGGCCGCCGTCATCGCCGCGGCGCTCGGATTCCTCGTCGCGTACATCTTCTTCCGCGGGCTGCGCACCCGGGTCGCGGGCGAACTCGCGGCGGCGAGGGCGTCGACGGTCAAGCGACCCGACGAGACCGTCGAAGACGACGACTAGATCCAGAGGATCCCGCCGAAGGCGAGAACCGCCGCCATCCCGACGCCGAAGCCGAACGCTGTCAGCAGAGTCAACTGCAGCGCCGTCACGAGCTCGCGCGCTGTCTTCGCGGTCGCGACGATCAACATCGCGGGCAGCGCGGCGAGGCCGATGAAGAACACGAACACCGTGTAGTCGTAGAAGATCACGTAGAACGCGAGGGCTCCGAACGGCAGCACCATGAGCACGATGTAGAAGATGCGCGTGCCGAGGTCTCCGAGCAGCACGGCGAGGGTGCGCTTGCCGACGGCCTTGTCGCGCTCGCGGTCACGCAGGTTGTTGACGACGAGCACGGCGGCGGCGATCGCGCCGAGGGCCGCGCCGCCGACCCAGGCTTCGACGTTGACGGTTCCGACCTGCGTGAACATGGTGCCCGCGACGGGGACCGCGCCGAAGAAGAGGAAGACCACGATCTCGCCGAAGCCCGAGTAGCCGTACGGCTTCGGTCCGCCCGTGTAGAACCACGCGGCAGCGAGCGCGAGCACGCCGCCGGCGAACAGCCAGTACTGCCCGCTCAAGATGATCAGGGGCGCCCCGGCTGCCACCGCGAGCGCAAAGAAGACGAGCGCGACGATCAGAACGTGCCGCGGCTTGGCGCGACCCGAGCCGACGAGCCGAGGCGGTCCGACGCGGTTGCGGTCGGCGCCGCGCACGCCGTCGGAGTAGTCGTTCGCATAGTTCACGCCGACCTGCAACGCGAGGGCGACGGCGAGCGCCAGCAGAGCGCGCACCCAGTGGTCGTACCAGTTGACGGTGAGCAGGGATGCTGCGCCGGTTCCCAGCACGACGGGCGCGACCGCGAGCGCGAGCGTCTGCGGTCGTGCTCCCGAGATCCAGGTGCCGAGGGTCGCCGGACGCACCTGCACGACTCCCGGTCGCCCACCGGGCCGGCCGCTCTTGCCGCGCGCCTTCTGCTGCGCGCGCTTCGCGGCGTCCGCCTTGGCCTTGTTCCGCTCGATGAGACGCGGATCGATCCGCTGCTGCTTCGCCACGGGTGAATCCTATTCGGCGGCGAGCCGGGTGAGCGCCGCGCGGTCGGGCTTGCCGCTGGGAAGCAGGGGCATCTGCGCGACGTGCAGCACTCGCGTGTGGCGGGCCGCTCGGCCGAACTTGCTCAGATCGGGGTCGAGTTCAGCGGTGCCGAGGTCGGCGGTGACGATCACCGGCACGTGGCCCCAGCGGTCGTCCGGTGCGGCGACCACCAACGCATCCGGATACGCGTCGTCCCTGACGGCTCGCTCGATCTCGCCCAGCGACACCTTCAGCCCGCCCGAGATGATGACGTCGTCCCGGCGACCGGTGACCCGCAGGCGCTCGCCGTCCCACGTGCCGCTGTCGGCGGTGCGGAACCAGTGCGCCCCGTCCGCGACGACGAACCGCTCCGCCGTGAGCTCGGGGTCGCCGAGGTACCCCTCGGCCAGCGTCGGGCCGCCGAGCCACACCTCGCCGTCGTCGATGCGCACCGAGGTCGTGCCGATCGGCACGCCGTCGTAGACGCAGCCTCCGCTCGTTTCGCTCGAACCGTACGTGCGGGTGACCTGCACTCCCGCATCCCTGGCCTGGTCGAGCAGTCGGGCGGGGGCAGCCTGGCCGCCGAGCAGCACACCCGTGAGGTCGCGCAGGGCGTTCGTGCCCTCCCGATCGTCGAGCAGCGTCGCGAGCTGCGCAGGGACGAGCGCCGTGAACGTTCGCGGCTGCTCGAGCCGACGGACGGCGTCGGCGAACCGGTCGGGCGTGAAGTGGTCCCCCTCAACGACGGCCGGGTCGAAGCCCGCCGCGATCGAGCGCGTCAGCACGTTCAGCCCGGCGATGTAGTGCGTCGGCAGGGCCAGCACCCACTGGCCCGGCCCCCCGAGTGCCGATTCGCTCGCCGCGGCGCTCGCCAGCACCGCGTCGGCACTGAGAGCCACGCGTTTGGGCTTCCCCGTCGACCCGCTCGTCTCGACCACCAGCGCGACCCGCTGCTCGACCGTGGCGGGCAGGCCCGAGGCGCCCCCGGCATCCACGAACAGGGCGGGACCGCCGGCCAGCGCATCGCGCAGCGCCGGCAGTACGTCGCCGTCGGCCGGCACCACGCGCAGGTCGCGGGTCATCGGATCAGAACTGCCAGGGGTACGGTCCCCAGTCGGGTGCCCGCTTCTCGAGAAACGCGTCGCGCCCCTCGGCCGCCTCGTCGGTCCCGTACGCAAGTCGCGTCGCCTCGCCGGCGAACACCTGCTGGCCCACGAGACCGTCGTCGACGGCGTTCATGGCGAACTTCAGCATCCGGATCGCGGTGGGGCTCTTGCCGAGGATCGTCTCGGCCCAGGCGACCGCGGTGCTCTCGAGCTCGGCGTGCGGCACGACCGCGTTCACCGCGCCCATCTCGAGCGCGCGCTGCGCGTCGTACTCCCGCGCGAGAAAGAAGACCTCGCGAGCGAACTTCTGCCCGACCTGCTTCGCGAAGTACGCGCTGCCGTACCCGCCGTCGAACGAGCCGACGTCGGCATCGGTCTGCTTGAACCGCCCGTGTTCGGCAGACGCGATGGTCAGGTCGCAGACGACGTGCAGCGAGTGGCCGCCGCCCGCCGCCCAGCCGGGAACGACAGCGATCACCACCTTCGGCATGAACCGGATGAGGCGCTGCACCTCGAGGATGTGCAGGCGCCCGGCAGAGGCCCCTGAGCCGGTCGAAGGGCCCTCGTACCCGTTCTTGCCCCGCACGCGCTGATCGCCGCCCGAGCAGAACGCCCAGCCGCCGTCTTTCGCGCTGGGGCCGTTGCCCGTCAGCAGCACGACGCCGACCCGCGGATTCTGGTGCGCGTCGGTGAGCACCGCGAGCAGTTCGTCGACGGTTCCGGGCCGGAACGCGTTGCGCACCTCGGGCCGGTTGAACGCGATGCGCGCGATGCCGCCGCCGGTGTGCAGGTGATACGTGATGTCGTCGAGGTCGTCGAAACCCGGCACGTCGCGCCAGATCGTCTCGTCGAAGAGTTCTGAGATCACCACAGCCTCGCGATTCCGCCGAGCGCGGCGGTCAGCAGCGGCGGGCAGGCGACGACACCGAGCACGATGCCGGCCACCGCCCAGGCGCGCGCACGACGCACAATCAGCGCGAGCACACCCATCAGCACGGCGAGCACCGCCGCGCCACAGGCGGCCCAGGCCGCGTAGGTCGCCGCGAGGTACAGGTCGCCGGTCGCGAGCACGATCCCGGTGATGAGACCGGCCACCGTCAGAATGCCGAAGGCGAGAGACAGGATGCCGGGCCAGACCGGGCGGGTACGCGGCGGCGTGACGGTGGGCTCGATGGCGGGCGCAATGGTGTCGGTCATGCCTAGCCGTTGAACACGGTGTCGAGCCAGCTGATCACGTAGACGTTGCCGATCAGCGCGAAGATGATGCCGAAGAATCCGAGGCCGCGGCCGATACCGGCGATGAAGGCGACCAGGCCGAAGAAGATCGCGACCGCGCCGAACGCCAGGGCGACCCAGTAGAACGCGGGCTGCTCGAACGCGGCTCCGAGGATGAAGAGCGTCGGAATGGACGCGAGCCCGAGCCAGAACGCGATGCGTCCTGCCCACTTCTGCTTCTTCGCACCCGGCACCCCACGGAAGTCGGAACGGACGTACTGCCCGAAGGTCGGCGCCTGCGTGATGGGCGGCTCGACGCGCAGGTTGGGCATGATGGGCCGGTACTGGTACGCCCGTGGATCGTTGCGGGGGTCGTTCTGACGGGCGACGCCGGCATTGTTCTGACCCTGCGGCTGCCCGGGCAGGTAGGTCATCGGCTCCCCTTCGTCGGACTGTCGCCAGCCTAGTCTGGCCATATGTCGCCGACGATTGCCGATTTGCTCGACGGGGCGCACGTCGTCGCCCTTCCGCTCGTGACACGGTTCCGCGGCCTCGAGGTGCGCGAGGCGATGTTGCTGCGGGGGCCGCGGGGCTGGACCGAGTTCTCACCGTTCGCGGAGTACGACGATGCCGAGGCGGCGACCTGGCTCGCGGCGGCGATCGCGTTCGGCTGGGAGGCGACTCCCGAGGCCCTGCGCGACAGCATCCCGGTCAATGCGACGCTGCCGGCCGTCGGCCCCGACGAGGTCGAGTCGGTGCTCGCGCGCTTCCCGGGTGCACGCACCGTGAAGGTGAAGGTGGCGGAACGCGGGCAGGTGCTGGCGGATGACGTGGCGCGGGTGCGCGCGACGCGGGCGTTCCTGGGGCCGGTGGGTCGCATCCGGGTGGATGCCAACGGCGGCTGGAACGTGGACGAGGCGGAGCGCGCCGCCCACGCTCTCGACCCGTTCGACCTGGAGTACCTCGAGCAGCCGTGCGCCACCGTCGACGAACTCGCGGAACTGCGCGCGCGGCTGCACGACTGGTCGTTGCCGATCGCCGCGGACGAGAGCGTGCGCAAAGCCGCCGATCCGCTCGCCGTGGCACGTGCCGGGGCCGCCGACCTGCTGGTGCTGAAGGCACAGCCACTCGGCGGGGTGGCGGCGGCGCTGCGCATCGCAGCGGAGGCCGGGCTGCCGGTCGTGGTGTCGAGCGCTCTCGACACCACGGTCGGCCTGTCGATGGGAGCAGCACTCGCGGCCGCCCTGCCCGAGCTCGAGTACGACTGCGGTCTCGGCACGGCCGCCCTGCTCGCCGCCGACGTGACGGAGGACCCGCTCGTCCCGCGCGACGACGGCACGATCGAGGTGCGGCGCGTCGAACCCGACGCCGCGCTGCTG
Source organism: Pseudolysinimonas sp. (assembly GCA_039932215.1). Lineage (GTDB taxonomy): Bacteria > Actinomycetota > Actinomycetes > Actinomycetales > Microbacteriaceae > JBDSKH01. The sequence goes on from JBDTQN010000129.1 coordinate 6,775, forward strand.
GCGCGCCATGCGGCCTCTCCCGAACGCACCGCGTGGTGGCGCGAGCGCCTCACCCGCTGCCTCGAGCTCCTCGCGATCCGGGAGACATGATCCCTTTCGCAGCGCGCAAATTCCGCCTCAATTGAGGCGGAATTGAAGCGCGTCCGAGGGGGTCATGCCGCTCGGATTCGCCGCTACTTGAGCCCCGAGTAGGCGTGCAGGCCGCTGAAGAACAGGTTCACGACGGTGAAGTTGAACAGCACGGCCGCGAAGCCGATGATCGCCAGCCATGCCGAGCGGTTGCCGCGCCAGCCGCGCGTGGCGCGCGCGTGGATGTAACCGGCGAACACCACCCAGATGATGAAGGTCCAGACCTCTTTGGTGTCCCAGCCCCAGTA
>JBDTQN010000130.1:0-7101 GCA_039932215.1 Pseudolysinimonas sp.
GGTACAGGGCATCGTCGGTGTCGTACGCCGAGGCGAACCAGGTGAAGTTCATCCAGGCCCACCAGATCGCGAAGAACACGAACATGAACGGCCCGACGTCGTCGAGGTGACCCTCCACGAACCCGTGCGCGAGCTGCAGCACGAGCGATGCAACCGCGACCACGAACACGAGGTCGAACAGCAGCTCGAGCGGTGTCGAGGCCCGGTGGTCTTCGGCCTCGTCGCGCCCGCGCATCCGCACGTGGAACCCGCGGCGGCTCTCGTTGCCGGGGTGCCCGTGCTGCGGATGCTCGTGGAAGTCGGTCACGCCAGCAGCTCCGCGATCGCCTGCACACCGGCCTCGACCTCGGCGAAGCTGGTCGACAACGGCGACAGCCCGAGGCGGATGCCGTTGGGGCGCCGGAAGTCGGGGATGACCCCCTGCTTCCAGAGCAGCGGCATGATGCGCTCGAAATCGGGGTGGTCGAGAGTGATGTGGCTGCCGCGCCGCTCGGGGTCGCGCGGGCTGGCCAGGATCGCGTCGGGCAGGAGCGCGTCGGCGAGCGCGACCGCATGCTCGGTGAGGGCGATCGACTTGGCCCGCACGGCATCCACCCCCGCCTCGTCGATCAGGGCGAGCGCCGGGGCCAACGCGGCCATGCCGAGGATCGGAGGTGTACCGCTGAGAACGCGCCGGATGCCGGGGCCGGGTTGGTATCCCTGCCCCATCTCGAACGGTGCGGCCGAGCCGAGCCAGCCCTGGATCGGTTGGCGGTAGTCGTGCTGCAGCGCGGCCGACACGTAAGCGAACGCGGGCGCACCGGGTCCGCCGTTGAGGTATTTGTAGCCGCAGCCGACCGCCAGGTCGACGCCCCACGCGTCCAGGGTCGTCGGCAGCACGCCCGCTGAGTGGCAGAGGTCCCAGAGCATCAACGCACCGGCGTCGTGCACCAGGTCGGTGATCGCGGCGATGTCGGCGAGCGCCCCGGAGCGGTACGCAATGGCGGAGAGGACGACGACCGCGGTACGGTCACCGATCACGGCGACGACGGCCTCGGGGGTGATGTCGCCGGTGTCGATCCAGCGCAGCGTCGCACCGGTCTCGGCGGCGATGCCCTCGAGCACGTACCGGTCGGTCGGAAAGTCGTCGCGGTGCACCACCAGCTCGTCGCGACCCGGCCGCAGGGTGAGCGCGGCCCGCACCTGCTTGTAGATCAGCACGGTGGTCGAGTCGCCGATGGTCGTCTGACCGGGCGCGGCGCCAAGGGCGATGCGACCCAGCTCGTCACCGAGGCGTAGCGGCTCGTCGAGCCAGCCCTCGTCCCAGCCGCGGATCAGGCGCCCGCCCCACTCGTCGCGCGCGACCCGCGCGAGGTTGTCGAGGGATGCCGTGAGCGGCCGGCCGAGCGAGTTGCCGTCGAGGTAGGCGACCAGGCCGGGGCTCGGGGCGAAGCGGTCGCGGAATCGCGCGAGCAGGTCGGCGGCGTCTCGCTCGCGGCTGGTGTCGCTCAAGCCGCACCCACCTGGCGGCGCGCGTCGTCGATGATGTGCAGCAGTTCGAGGGTGCGGGCGTGGGGATGCTCGGGCGCCTCGGTCACGCCGGCGGCGATGTGGGCGGCGGCGGCTGTCGCCTGATATGCCAGGCCGTCGCGGTAGCGCAGAGTCGACGGGTCGACCCAGCGCAGGTGCTCGTCGGTGCCCGCAGCGGTCAGGCTGAATCCTCCGGGCTCCCAGAATGGGCGGTCGAGTTCGATGCGCGCGTACTCGCCGGTGACCGCGGCGAGGTTCGGGGTCGACGCCATCATCGTCGACGTCGCGATGCCGAGAGCGCCGCCCTCGTGCTGGGTGACAACGGTGGCCTGCTCCTCCACACCCGTCGGCGCGAGACTCCCGTACGCCGATGCGCTCACCGGCGTGCCCAGCGCGAACGTGGTCCACCACAGTGAGTAGATGCCGATATCGAGCAGAGCACCGCCGCCCAGAATCGGGTCGAACGCACGACTGGTCGGGTCGTAGCCGAAGACCTCCCCGAAATCTGCCGTCGCGATGCGCAGCGGGCCGAGCACGCCGTCGTCCAGTAGTCGGCGGATGATCGTCGTCTGCGGCAAGAAGCGCGACCACATCGCCTCCATCGCGAAGACGTTCGCGGCGCGGGCGGCGTCGAAGATCTCGCGGGCGTCGGCCTCCGATGTGGCCAGCGGCTTCTCGATGAGAACGTGCTTGCCCGCGGCGATGGCGAGCAGCGCGAGGCGCTTGTGTTCGGTGTGCGGGGGTGCGATGTAGACGACGTCGACGGTGGGATCGGAAACGAGCTGCTCGTAGTCGCCGTACGAGGTCGGGATGCCGTGGCGGTCGGCGAAGGCGGCCGCGCGACCGGCGTCGCGAGAGGCCACGGCAACGACGCGCTGATCGGTGTTCGCGTGGACGGTGGTCGTCCACGCGTCGGCGATCACGCCCGGTGCCAGGATGCCCCAGCGCACGATGGGTCCGCCGCGCAGCGGGGTGTTGGTGGGCTCGGGCAGCGATGCGGGGAGGCGGCTCACGGGTGCGAGGCTATCGGTTCGTCCAGGCCAGGAGTTGGTCGACCGGGTAGGTGGTGACGATCCGCTCGGCCGGGATGCCGTTCTTCTCGGCGCGCTCGGCGCCGTAGTCGAGCAGGCCGAGCTGACCGGGGGCATGCGCGTCGCTGTCGATCGAGAACAGGCAGCCCGCGTCGAGGGCGAGCTTGATCAGGTCGTCCGGCGGGTCCTGCCGTTCGGGGCGCGAGTTGACTTCGACGGCGACGCCGTTCGCGGCGCACGCGGCGAACACCGCTTTCGCGTCGAACTCGGCGCCGGGGCGGGTGCCGCGCGCGCCCTCGACGAGACGACCGGTGATGTGCCCGAGCACGTCGGTGTGCGGATTGCTGACGGCGGCGACCATCCGCCGAGTCATCTGGCGCGCATCCATCTTCAGCTTCGAATGCACGCTGGCGACCACCACATCCAGCCGCCCGAGCAGGTCGTCGGTCTGGTCGAGCGCGCCGTCATCATGGATGTCGACCTCGATGCCGCTCAGCACGCGGAGCTTGTCGTCGCTGAGCGTCGCGACCAACTCGAGTTGCTGCTCGAGGCGCTCAGCACTCAGCCCGCGCGCCACGGTCAGCCGCGGCGAATGATCGGTGATCGCCAGGTACTCGTGCCCGAGGCGCCGGGCGGCATCGACCATCAACTCGACCGGGGTGAGACCGTCGCTCCACTCGCTGTGCGCGTGCAGGTCGCCCTTCAACTTCGCGCGCAACTCGCTCTTCGCGGCCACCGACGATGTCTCGCGCAGGGTTGCCAGGTACTCAGGCACCTCGCCGCCCTGCGCCTGCCGGATCACCTTGTACGTCGTATCGCCGATGCCCTTGGTGTTCTTCAGCCGAACCGGATCGGCCGCGATCGCCGGATCGAGATTCGCGAGCACATCGCCCGCCGTGCGGAACGCCTTCGACTTGTAGCGGATCGCCCGGTCGCGCTCGAGCAGGTACGCGATCTCGGTGAGCGCGTCGACGGGATCCACCCGTCTAGTGTGCCTCGGCGAGCCCGGCTACTCCACCGGACTGAGCTGCGGCACCAGGCCGAACAGGTCTTTCGGGTCCTGGGGAGCGGCGATGAGGTCGATGTCGATGCACGCCGACGTGCCGGTGACGCTGTCGCGCAGGTAGCGCAGCGCGCTGAAGTCCTCGATCGCGAAACCGACCGAGTCGAACAGGGTGATCTGCTCAGCGGAGGTGCGGCCGGGCGCACCGCCGGTGACGACCTCCCAGAGTTCGGTCACCGCGAAGTCGGCCGGCTTGTTCTGCAGTTCACCCTCGATGCGGGTCTGCGGCGGGTACTCGACGAACACGGCCGCGCGGTCGAGGATCGCCGGGTCGAGTTCGGTCTTGCCGGGGCAGTCGCCGCCGATCGCGTTGAGATGGGTTCCGGGCTGCACGTCGTCGTCGCGCAACACCATCGCGTTCGTCTTGTCCGCTGTGCACGTCGTCACGATGTCGGCGCCGCGAGCCGCCTCGGCCGCCGTCACGCACACCTCGATGTCGAACCCCAGGGGCGTGAGGTTGCGCACCAGCTTGGCCATGGCATCCGGATCGGTGTCGAAGACGCGCAGGCGCGAGATGCCGAGCACCTCGCGGAACGCGATCGCCTGGAACTCCGCCTGCGAGCCCGTGCCGACGAGAGCCATCACCGAGCTGTCGGGCCGGGCCAGGGCACGAGCGGCGAACGCCGACGTCGCGGCGGTGCGCAGCGCGGTGAGCAGGGTCATCTCGGCCATGAACACCGGGTACCCGTTGTGCACGTCGGCGAGCACTCCGAACGCGGTCACCGTCTGGTACCCGCGCAGCGGATTGGACGGGTGGCCATTCACGTACTTGAAGGCGTACAGGTCGGGGTCGCTGATCGGCATCAGCTCGATGACGCCCCACGGGGTGTGGCTCGCGATGCGCTCGATCTTGTCGAACTGCTCCCACCGGCGGAAGTCGGCGTCGATGTAGTCGACCATCCCGCGCATGATCGACGCGGGACCGCGCTCGGCGATCCAACGCGCCATCGAGGCGACGCCGACGAAGTCGGTCATCGGCGCAATTCCAGGGTGCAGCACTTCACGCCGCCGCCGCCGAGCAGCAGCTCCGAGAGGTCGAGGCCATGCGGGGTGAATCCGCGCTCGATCAGCTGGCGCTCGAAGTCCTTCGCGCGCGCGGCGATGACAACGTTCTTGCCGTCGCTGAAGCTGTTCAGCCCCAGCACCGCAGCGTCCTCGTCGGTGACGTGGATGGCATCCGGGAACCGCTCGTCGAGGATGTCGAGGCTGGCCGCGTCGAACGCTTTCGGCAGGAACGCGACGCTGCCCGGCCCACCGTTCGAGTCGAGCACGGCGAAGGCGGTGTCGAGGTGGTAGAAACTCGGGTCGACCAGGGTCAGCGTGACGACCTCGCGGCCGTAGATGTCGCGCAGCTCCTGGTGGCTGGCGACGTCGGTGCGGAAGCCTGTTCCGGCGTAGATGGTCTCGCCGACGAGGAGCATGTCGCCCTCGCCCTCGTTCGTCGCGGCGGGCTCACGCACGTCGAACCCGTTCGCGCGGAACCAGTCCATGTATGCCGGACCCTCCGGCTGCCGCTCGGGATACTCGAACTTGGCGCCGAACGCTTTGCCGTCGAGCACGTAGCCGCCGTTGGCCGCGTAGACCATGTCGGGCAGGCCGGCGATCGGGTCGATCAGGTGGATCTCGAAGCCGAGTTCCTGGTACTTCGAGTACAGGGTCTCCCACTGGCGCACCGCGAGGCCGGTGTCGGTGGGGTCCTCAGGATGCATCCACGGGTTGATGCGGTAGCTGACCGTGAAGTGCTCGGGGCGGCACATCAGCACGGTGCGCTTGGTCGCGACGCGCTCGGGAGACACAGCGGCGCTGGCGGTGGAAGGCATCGTCATGAAACCAGTCTCGCACGCACGCATCAGGCGATAATCGCTGGGGAGCGCATTGAATCGCCGGGATCGCTGGCCCTGACGCAACGATCCGCCATAGGCTGCGCGGGTGGACAATCTCGATTTCGGCATCCTCGACCTGCTGCGCCAGAACGCCCGCGCCGGCTACGGCGACATCGGCGACCGGGTGGGCCTCTCGGCGTCCGCGGTGAAGCGGCGCGTCGATCGGCTCGTCGCCGACGGCGTGATCCGGGCGTTCACGATCCAGGTCGACCCCGCGGTCGACGGGATGGCGACCGAGGCCTACGTGGAGCTGTTCTGTCGCGGCACCGTCGCCCCCGACGACCTGAAGCGGATCCTCTCCCAGGTGCCCGAGGTCGTCGACGCATCGACGGTGACGGGCTCGGCCGACGCGATCGTGCACATCCGGTCGCGCGATATTCCGTCACTCGAGGATGCACTCGAGCGCGTGCGCATCGCGCCCAGCGTCGACCACACGCGATCCGCCGTCGTACTGTCGCACCTCATCCACCGCTCGTACGACTAACGTGAAATTCAGCGACCTCTCGATCGACCCGGGCGCGCCGACACCGCCGTACGAGCAGTTGCGCGCCCAGATCGCCGACGGCGGTCTCGCGCCGGGCACGAAACTGCCGACGGTGCGCGCGCTCGCCGACGAGCTCGGCCTCGCCCCGAACACGGTGGCCCGCGCCTACCGCGAACTCGAGACCGCCGGCGTCATCGAGACGCGCGGACGATCGGGTTCGTTCGTGGCGTTGTCTCGGGATGCCGGCGAGCACGCCCTGCAGGAAGCCGCGGCCGCCTACGCGGCCCGCGCGCGATCCCTCGGCATCGACCCCACCCGCGCCGTCTCCTACGTCGAGGCTGCTCTCTCCTCCGCACACTGAAACGACTCACCGTGCGCTTCTGACTAGTGCCGTTCGGCACAACTAGTCAGACGTGCACTCTGAGTCGTTTCAGCGGGGGGAGGGGAAGGGGGCTCAGACCGGCAGGGCGATGAAACCCCGGTCGGGGTTGCCGAAACGGTGTGCCGTGATCGAGACCGCCTGCTCGCGCAGGAACGGGAGCAGTTCGACGCGGCCGGACGTGGTGACCGGTCCGCCCCAGATCGCGACATCGGGGGCGCCTCCGACCGCGGTCGCCAAGGCCGCGGGATCGCCTGCGATCAGACGCACCTTCGCCGGACGGTCGACCGCCGCGCGCGCGTGCCAGGCCGCGTCGCTCTCGACGGTCACCCGCGAGATCGGCAGCACGGCATCCTGAATCGCGTTCGGAGCGGTCGCGAGCGCGAGCACGCCCGGGGGCAACGGCTCGGGCGTCGACACCTGCATGGTCGCCCGCGCCCGCACGCCCGCCGCGAGCACCCGGATCAGCTCGACCAGGTCGCCGCCCTCGGCGAGCCGCACGGTGATCTCGGCCGGACGGTAGCGGAACACGTTCCGCTCGACGCCCAGACCCGAGATGTCGCGCGCCGTACCGTACTCGGTGTCCCACGCCGCCTGGTCGCTGAGCGCACCGCGGCGCACGCGGTCGAACTCCTCATACCCGAGCGCCGGCTGGCACGCCTCGATGAACGCCGCAACGCGCGGGTCGAGCACGCCGAGCGCAAGGTCGCCGGTCGGCTTGCCCTCGACGGGTTTCCAGCCCCCGAGCACGA
>JBDTQN010000131.1:0-7019 GCA_039932215.1 Pseudolysinimonas sp.
TGGATGAACTTCACCTGGTTCGCCTCGGCGTACGACACCGACGATGCCCTGTACCGCATCCTCACGGTGGTGCAGATGGCGGGGGTGCTGATCCTGGCCGCGGGCGTACCGACGGCGTTCGACGAGCTGAACTACGCCGGCGTGACGGTCGGGTACGCCGTGATGCGGGTCGGTCTGGTGGCGCTCTGGGTGCGGGCGTCGATCGAGCACCCGGAACGCCGGGCGACCACGCGGCGCTACGCGATCGGGGTGACCGTCGTTCAACTCGGTTGGATCGCGCGACTGCTGCTGCCGCCCGAGATCGGCCAGTTCGCGTTCATCGTGCTGGCCCTCGCCGACCTGTCGGTGCCGATATGGGCAGAACGCAAGGGCATGACGCCGTGGCACCCGCGTCACATCGCTGAGCGCTACGGTCTCTTCACGATCATCCTGCTGGGCGAGGGTGTGCTGGCCGCGACGACCGCCGTGCAGAAGGCGCTCGAGTCGGGGCTCACCGCCGGCCTGGTCGTCGCCGGCATCGCGGGGCTCGTACTGCTGGTCGGCCTGTGGTGGACCTACTTCTTGGAGCCGGCGGCCGAGGGGCTGACGAAGCATCGGCGGTGGTCGTTCTTCTGGGGCTACGGGCACTACCTGCTCTTCGCCGCTCTGGCGGCGGTCGGCGCCGGGCTCGAGGTGGCGGTCGAGGCGATCACGCATCACATCGAGGTGCCGGATGTCGCGGTCGGCTATGTGCTGGCGGTGCCGGTCGCGGTCGTGCTGATCCTGCTCTGGGTGCTGCATCTGCCGTTCTCACGCACGGCAGAGATCCCGCCGTGGCTGATCCTGCCGGCGGCCGGTTTACTGCTGCTGGTCCCGCTCGCGGTCGGGGTCATCGGCCTGATCGGCGTGGTGGTGGCGGTGTCGTTGCTGGTCGCCGCAGTCGTGGCCGGAACCACCATCGTGCGCCGCCCGGCGACGTAGCCTGAGACCATGACCGTGCTCACCCCCGAGCTGCTTGACCGCATTCGTTCGCGCGCGGCGGGGTACGACCGAGACAACGTCTTCTTCACCGAAGACCTCGACGAGCTGCGCGCTGCCGGCTATCTCGCCCCGCGCTCCCTGCTCGAGACCGCGCGCGACCAGCGTCTGCTCGCCGCCTACGCTCCGGCGACCGCTCTGGGCATCAACATGCACCTCGTCTGGGTCGGTGTTGCGCGGGTGTTGGCCGAGCGCGGCGACCACTCGCTCGACTGGGTGCTGCAGGATGCCGCGGCAGGCGAGCTGTTCGCGTTCGGCAACAGCGAGCCGGGCAACGATCTGGTGCTGTGGGACTCCCTGACGGTGGCTGAGCCTGTCGAGACCGGGTACGCATTCACGGGCACGAAGATCTTCACGAGTCTCGCTCCGGCGTGGACACGGCTCGGCGTGTTCGGCAAGCAGACCTCGGGCGAGGGTGCACCGCGGCTCGTGCACGGCTTTTTGACGCGCGACGCGACGGGTGTGACGACGCTCGACGACTGGGACACCCTCGGCATGCGTGCCACGCAGAGCAACACGACGAAGCTCGACGGCGCGGTGGTGGCCGACGAGCACATCTCGCGGTTCCTGCCGGTCGGACCCAACGCCGACCCTTTCGTGTTCGCGATCTTCGCGAACTTCCTGCTGCTCATCGGATCGGTCTACGCCGGCGTCGCCGATCGCGCACTCGAGCTGGCGGTCGCGGCGGCACACAAGCGCACCAGTCTGAAGAACGGGGGCGCTGCGTACTCGGCCGACCCCGACATCCGGTGGCGCATTGCGGATGCCGCACTCGCCCTCGATGCGCTGGCCCCCGATCTCGAGGCGCTCGCCGCCGACGTCGACGAGCTGGTGGATCACGGGGCGGACTGGTTCCGCAAGCTCGCCGGCGCGAAGCACCGCGCGACCGAGACCGCGCGGCACGTCGTCGACCAGGCGATGCGCGTGGCCGGGGGCGGCGGGTACGGCGCGGCGAGCGAGCTGTCGCGTCTGCAGCGCGACGTGCTCGCCGGCATCTATCACCCGAGCGACACCGAATCGGTGCATTCGACCGTGGCGACGAACCTGCTCGGCCCGCTGACGTAGCGGACGTCCCCTCTGCGTTCGGTGAAGTTGCGCCTCAATTGAGGCGGAATTTCAGAGGTCGAGAGAGGGGCGTCCGGTTCCGCAGCTCACGAGACCGGCTCGAGCCGCAGCAGCGGCATCACCCGCTCGGTCTTGTGCTCGTAGGCCGCGAAACCGGGCGCGACCGCGACCATCGTCGCCCAGGCAGCGGCCCGCTCGTCGCCGGTCAGCTCGCGGGCGCGCACGCGCACGGTCTGAATGCCGCCGCCGATGCGCGCCTCGATGTCGAGTTCGGGATGTGCGAGGAGGTTGTAGTACCACGACGGATTGTCGGGCGCGCCGCCCTTCGACGCGACGACGATCCAGCCGCCCGAGTCGGGCATCCCCATCACCGGGTTCAGGCGCGGCTCGCCTGTCTTGGCGCCCGTCGTGTGCATGACGACAAGCCGGTCGCCCCAACGTTCGGTGCGGCCGTCGTTCGACCGGAACTCGTCGATGACCTGCTCGTTCCAGCCGGCCATCAGGCCGGCGTGAGCTGGAAGACCGGGATGCGGCGGTCGGTCTTGGTGAGGTACTCGCCGAACTGCGGCTCCTCGGCGACGATCGAGTCGTAGGTGGCCTGCCACTCGTCGTCGGAGACGACCGTGGCGGTCACCGGGACGCTAACGACGTCACCATCGACCAGCGCCTCGATCTCGAGCGACGGGTTCGCGACGAGGTTGTAGTACCACGCGGGGTTCTCGGGAGCCCCGCCCTTCGAAGCGACCACGTGCCATCCGCCGTTGCGCACGAAGCCGACGACGGGAGACAGTCGCAGCTCGCCCGACTTCGCGCCGGTCGTGTGCAGCACGACCAGCTTCGGGCCCCAGTAGTTCGTCGTGCCCTTGCTCTCTCGGAACTCCGAGATGACGTTGTCGTTCCAGTCGCTCATTCGATCCAACCTTCTTCGCGAAGCCAACCTTCGCACAGTGATGTCCAACGCTCGGCCCCGCCCGATCCTTCCGCGAGCCCGAGACCGTGCGGCCCGAGCGGAAAGACGTGCAACTCGTGCCGCACCCCGGCGGCGGCGAGCGCCATCCCGAGCAGGTAGCTGTGCTGCACCGGCACGACCGCGTCGGCCGCGGTGTGCCAGATGAAGAAGGGCGGGCTGGATGCCGTGACCAGCAGGTCGGCCGAGGTCGCGGCCCGCTCGGCCGGCGTCGGCGACGGTCCGAGCAGGTTGTCGCGGGAGCCCTTATGGGTTTCGAGCAGCATCGACACCACGGGGTATCCGAGCACGACCAGGTCTGCCTCGGAGGCGGCCATCGCGGCGGCGTGCCCGCCCGCGGAAAAGCCCAGCAGACCCACGCGCCCGGCCCCGGCATCCCGCACCCGGGCGATTTCGGCGACCACCGCATCGCGAACCGCGGGGTGCCGTGTCTTCACCGGATACGCGAACACGCTCGCGTCAAGACCGAGCCCACGGAGCCACGCGGCGACGGGCTCGCCCTCGTGCGGCGCGTGCCGCCGGTACCCGCCCCCGGGCAGCACGATGATGTGGTCGGTCACGTCTCGATCGGCTGGAGGTCGTAGCCCGCGGTGTACTTGCGCTTGGGGTCGAGTTCGTCGATCAGCCGCACCAGTGCGTGCTGGATCGAGATCAGCCGGGTGTTGTCGCCGTTGGCGACCAGGTCGAGTCCGCTGGTGACCGGGGCGAACCAGGGCGAGAAGCTGGCATCGGTGGCGAAGCGCTCGGTGAAGGCGGCGTACCCCATGACGTGCGGGATGCGCAGGCCGGTCTCGGTGTGCACCTCCCACGTGAGCATGAGTTCGCCGATCGCGCGCTGCTCGGTGGTGAAGAAGAGGAAGCCCTCGCTGCCCTCGCTGCGGCGCAACACCGCGAGCACGCCGTCGATGACGCGTTGCACGCTCAGGTCGCGTCCGCCCTCACCGCTGGAGGTGAGCACCGCCTGACGCCGGGCCTCGATCCAGCCGAAGTACTGCGCGAACAGGTACGCGCTCGAGATCGCCGCGTAGTCGCCGTGGCTGGCGTAGCGCTGCTGCACGCCGAGCCATCCGCTTTCGACGATGTTGAAGATGCGCGACTGCAACTCGGCGGCGGTCTGCGCGAGGGGCTCGTACACGCGCTCGGCGGCCTTGATCGCCGACTGCTCTTCGAGCCGGGCCTCGCGCTCGTTCTCGAGCTGGTGGCTGAGACGTTGGGTGCGGATCGAGAACAGCCCCGTCAGGATGACGCTGGTCACGCTGAGCACGAGGGTGATCGTCGTGATCCAGCCGGTGCTGTCCATCAGGCCAGGGTAGTGCGGGGCCGGGCAAGCAACAGAAGTTAGGTAAGCCTAAGATGGGTGCATGATCCTCGTTCCCGGCGTGCTCGCGACCTTGGTTGCCATCGCACCCGGCTGCGATGTCAGCGGTGCGACGCTCGACTGGGGGTTCAAGGAGTCGTTCCGCGCGTACATCGCGAGCGATATCGCCAACGGCGAATGGACCACCGCCGACGGCGCCACCTACGAGACTCCGTCGTTCTCCTGGACCGACGGCACGGGTCGCTGGGACCCGGCGACCGGTCAGGGCTACATCGACTTCACCGGCTCGGTGCGGTTCACCGGCCACGACGGACTGCTCGACACGACGATCGCGAACCCGACGCTGCTGCTCAACGGCGACTCGGGCACACTGCTGCTCGACGTGACCGGCGCGACGATGGATGGCGACATGATCGACAGCCTCGACGTGTCGTTCGTCGATCTGCCTGAACTCGCGGTGGCCGGCGACGACGCGGTGAGAACCGTGGATGCCGCGACGGCCCTGTCAGCAGATGGCGAGATCGCCTTTCCCAACTACCCCGCCGGCGAAGCATTCGACCCCGTCTCGGTGACGTTGAACGTGGGCAAGACCTGCTCGACCGAGCGTGCGGACGACGTCGCCGACGACGGCAACCCGGCGCTCATGGGGCCGCTCGCGGGCGGGATCGCGCTGGCGCTGGTGGCCGGCGCCGGGGTGTTCTTCGCGACGCGGCGGCGCCGTGCGTAAGCTGCTCGCCGCCGTCGCCCTCGCCACCCTGCTCGCCGGGTGCTCGGCGCCTGTAGCGACCCCGACATCCGCCCCCGTGCCGAGCCAGGCGCCGCTGGCCGAGCTCGACCTCGCCGGCGACCCACGGGTCGTCGACGGGCCGAGCACGGCCGTGCTGCCGACCGATGAGATCGCCGTGATCGACCCCGCGGCCGTGGCGACGGGACTCGGCGACGACCCGCGAGTGCTCGGCCTCGACCTCGCCGGCTCGATCGCCGCGACGATCGCCGGGCTCGGCCTCGGCGACCTGCTGGTCGGACGGGACGTGTCGACCACCTTCCCCGGCGCCGACGACCTGCCGCTGGTGACCTCCGGCGCACACACCATCAACGCAGAAGCGGTGCTCGCGCTGCGCCCGACCCTGATCATCACCGACGGCACCATCGGACCGCGCGACGTGATCGAGCAGCTCGGCGAGGCCGGCATCGATGTGGTGTTCATCGACAACGCGCCCTCGTTCGCCGGGGCCGAGCAACTGGCTCGGGATGTCGGGGCTGCGCTGGGCGCGCCCGACGCAGGCGAGAGACTGGCGGCTCTGATCCACGACGAGGTGTCGGCGAAGGTGTCCGAGATCGCGGCGATCGCGCCCGCGGCCGGGTCGGGCGTGCGGATGCTGTTCCTCTATCTGCGCGGGGGCTCGGGCATCTACTATCTGTTCGGCGAGGAGTCGGGGGCCGACGAGCTGATCCGCGGCTTGGCGGGGGTCGACGTCGCCGCCGAGATCGGCTGGGACGGCATGAAGCCCATGACCGACGAAGCTCTGATCGCCGCGAACCCCGACCTCATCCTGGTGATGACCGATGGTTTGGCCTCCGCGGGCGGCGTTGACGAGTTGCTCGCGTCGAAGCCCGCGCTCGCCCTGACGGCTGCTGGCCAGCACCGGCGGTTCGTCGACATGGCCGACGGCGAGGTGCTCGGGTTCGGTCCGCGCTCAGCCGACGTGCTCGACGCTCTCGCCCGGGCGGTCTACGCGAACTAGCGTCCCCGTGTCGACGAACTCCCACCGGTTCGGCGGCATCATGGCGGCGACATGGATGGTTCGAAGCGTGAGGTCGAGCACGAGCGTCACGTGGATCGTCGCGGGCTTGACGATCCAATGGACCAAGACGATGCCTGGTCGGATGTCGCGCGCGCGGTAGGCCAGCGGCGGGGGCGTGCTCGGCCGCGTCGAATCGGGACCGGCGTGGTCGAGGACGGCGAATTCGACGGTGTCGACACCGAACGCGAGCCGGTAGCGCGTGCCGCGCGAGTAGACGTACTCGATCGTGACTCCCTCGAGGACGGTCGACGCCCTCCCACCGACGAAGTCGTCTTGCGGCGTGAGGTCGGTGATGTCGCTCACGTCGGGACGACTCGGTCGCGAAGGCGCCTGATGAGATTCGCGGGCCCCTTCTCACCGGCGATGTCGGCGGCGAGACCGTCGGGGTTCGCGACGGCGGTGATGGCGAGCGCGATGCCGGCGACGATCATCTGGTACTGCCCGATGTGCAGCACCTTGTCGAGGAACGACACGAACAGCCCGTCAGCCGAGAACATCAGCCCGGCGATCACCGCCCCTGCGATCCGGCCGATCCCGGCGACGTAGGTGATGGCGAGGATTCCCAGCGACGAGAACACCGCGAAGGTCGCCGACGACACGGTGCTCTGCTGGTAGGCGAGCAAGCATCCGGCAATTCCGGCGATGAACGACGACACCCCGAACGCGTACAGCTTCATGCCGGCAACGTTGATCCCGGCATACGGTGCGGCCCGTTCGTTCGAGCGGATGGCGATCAGCATCCGGCCGGTCGGTGACAGTCTCAGCCGGGCGACCGAGTAGCCGACCAGCGTGACGACGACGAGCAAAAGGATGCCGAACACGACTCGCGGGTAGTTGTCGCCGTCAG
>JBDTQN010000132.1:0-7013 GCA_039932215.1 Pseudolysinimonas sp.
CATCGGCCAGGGTGTCATCCCGTTCGAGGGCAACGGCGGGGCGAGTCAGACGACTCCGGGTTACAGCCAGAAGGCGGCCGACACCTACTCGCTCGATCTCGACAAGGCGGCCGACCTGCTCGATGCGGCCGGATGGGACGAGACGGATGCCGACGGCTTCCGCACCAAGGACGGCGAGCGACTGACCGTCGTGCTCCCGTACGGGGCGGGGTCGATCATCAACGCCGACGGTGCCGCCATCCTGCAGGGCGTCAAAGAGCAGGCCAAGGCGGGCGGGTTCGATGTGCAGCTGATCCCGGTGCCGCAGAGCGAACTGTTCGCGGGCGCCTACTCCCAGCCCGACGAGAGGGACATCGCGGTCGGGTACTGGACCGCGGTGACCGCCGGCATCCTGTACATCAACTGGCGACCGTCCACTCCGGACCAGCCGAACTACAGCAACGACGCCTTCTCGACCGACGACGTGCTGGCGCAGCTGATTCTTGACGCGAACTCGGCGGCCGACGTCGACGAGCAGAACGCGCTGTACGCGCAGGCGCAGGAGTACATCGCCGACCATGCGCTCGCGATCGGGGTGTACGACCGCCTGAGCACGCTGGCCGTCGACCCGAAACTCCGCGGCGTCTGGCAGGAGTACGCGCAGGGGGGACCGACGTTCTATGACGCCCAGTTCGTCGACTAGGGGGATCGGCCTCGCCCGCCGCATCGGTGGCCGCATCGGCTCTGCGCTCGTCGTGCTCTGGGGAGCAGCCACCGTCGCCTTCGCGGCGCAGCTGCTGCTGCCCGGAGATCGGGCCACCGTCATCCTGAACATCCGTGCCGGCATCCCGCAGGAGCGCACCCCCGACGAGCTCGCGCCGATCATCCGGCAGTTCGGGCTCGACCGGCCCGAGATCGTGCAGTACCTCGACTACCTGCGCGGCGCCGTCGTCGGCGACCTGGGAACGTCGTATCAGCAGTTCCGGCCGGTCACGGCGATCATCGGCGAACAGCTCGGGGCGACCGTCGTGCTGTCGCTGGCCGCCCTCGCGATCGCCTGGGTGCTGATGGTGGCGTGGGTCACCCTGACCGCGGGTCGCGGCCCGCGGATCGGTGCCGCGAGCGGGGCAGTGGATGTCGTGGCGGCCGGGCTGCCCGCGTACTGGTTGGGCATCATCCTGCTTCTGGTGTTCGGGCTCGGTCTGCACTGGTTTCCGGTGATCGGAGGCACCGGCTTGCCGGGGCTGGTGCTGCCCGCCCTGACGCTCGCGATTCCGCTCGCCGGGTTCCTCAGCCAGGCGACGCGCACCGAATTCGAGCGCGCGCTGGATCAGCCGTTCGTGCTGACCGCTCGGCTGCGCGGCATGGGCGACCTCGCCGTGCGACTGCGCCACGTTCTGCGCCACGCCGTGCTTCCGGCGGTGACCCTGACCGGCTGGGCGCTCGGCGCCACGCTCTCGGGTGCGGTGGTGGTCGAGTCGATCTTCAGCCGCCCCGGCATCGGGTCGGTGCTCGTCACCGCGGTCAACTCGCACGATCTGCCGGTGGTCGTCGGCACCGTCACCCTCGTGGCCGCGTTCTATGTGATCGCGAACCTGCTCGTCGATATCGGGTACGCGCTCATCGATCCGCGATTGGCCGTCGCATGACCGCGGTCACGGAGGCCCCGGTCCGCGCCGGTCGCCGGGTGCCCGTCGACCTCGTCGCCTCGGTCGTCCTCCTCGGCGTACTCGCGCTCGCGGCGATCGTGCCGCAGCTGCTCGCAACGCACGACGCGTTCGCGCTCGACTACCCCGCCGCGCTGCAGGCGCCGTCGGCCGCACACTGGTTCGGCACCGATGAGTCGGGTCGCGATCTCTACAGCCGCGTGATCTACGGTGCCCGCGAGTCCCTCTCGATCGGGCTCGGCGCTGCGGCCGTCGGCATCGTCGGCGCGATCGTGCTGGGCGTGCTCGCCGCACTCGGGCCGCGTCCCGTGGCCGTCGTGATCGACCGGTTCATCGAGGTGTTGTTCTCCTTTCCCGCCCTGCTCGCGGCACTGCTGCTGATCGCCATCGCCGGGCAGTCGGCGCTGACCTCGATTGTGGCGGTGGGGATCGGCACCGCTCCGGGCTACGCGCGCATGGTGCGCGGCCAGATCCTGTCGGCGAAGCGGTCCGGATACGTGCAGGCCGCTGTCGCGCTGGGGCACTCGCCCGCGCGCATCGTTCGCGCGCACATCCTGCCCAATGCTCTGCGGCCGCTGGTCGCGATCTTCGCGCTCTCGGTCGGGCAATCGATCGTCTGGGCGTCGAGCCTGTCGTTCCTGGGGCTCGGGGTCGCGCCGCCCTCGCCGGAGTGGGGCGCCCTGCTCGATGCCGGCCGAGCGTACGTCGTGCAGGCGGGCTGGCTGATCGTGATTCCCGGCCTGGTCATCGTGGCGCTGGCGCTCGCCGCGACGACGATCGGTCGCCATCTGCAGTCCGGACTCGAAAAGGGAGAGAAGTAGATGACCACGATCGACGCAGCCCCCGGCCTGGACCTCGCCGACCTCGAATGGGAGGGCGCGCGGCTGAGTGTGCGCGACCTGCGGGTCGCCTTCACCCCCGACGGGGAGCGGCGGGAGGTAGTGCGCGGCATCAGCTTCGACCTCGATCCGGGGAGGTGCGTCGCGATCGTGGGGGAATCGGGGTCGGGCAAGAGTGTGACGGCGCGTGCGCTCGTGGGGCTCGTCGGCCGCGGCGCCGTCGTCGAGGCCGACGAACTGCGAATTCACGGAGCGGACGCGCGAGCGTTCGGCGCCCGCGATTGGCGGCGGGTGCGTGGCCGCGAGGTGGGCTTCGTGCTGCAGGACGCGCTGGTCTCTCTCGACCCACTGCGTCCGGTCGGCGACGAGATCGACGAGTCGCTGCGACTGCACGGGGTCACCGGCCGGGCCGAGCGGCGGGCACGCGTGCTCGACCTGCTGGCGCGGGTCGGCGTGCCCGATCCCGAGCGGCGCGCACGTCAACGACCTGACCAGTTGTCGGGCGGACTGCGGCAGCGTGCCCTGATCGCGTCGGCGATCGCCCTCGACCCTGACATCGTCATCGCCGATGAACCGACGACCGCGCTCGATGTCACCGTGCAGGCGCAGGTGCTGGCGCAGCTGGAATCGATGAAGGCACGGGGTGCGTCCATCCTGCTGATCAGCCACGACCTGTCGGTCGTCGCCCGGCTGGCGGACGAGATCATCGTGCTGCGCGGCGGCGAGGTCGTCGAGCAGGGAGACGCGGGTCGCCTGCTCGCGGCCCCGCGGCATCCCTACACCCGCGCCCTGGTCGCGGCGGTGCCCGGCACCGGCACGCGGGGCACGCGACTGAGTCCGCTGCCCGGTCCCGAGCAGGTGCCCGCACCGATCGCGACCGGAACGGTGCTCTCGGCGCACGGCATCGTGCGCCGGTACCGCGGGCCGGACGGGTCTGTCGCCCCCGCCGTCGACGGTGTCTCGTTCGAGCTCGCCGCCGGTGAGACGCTCGGCATCGTGGGCGAGTCCGGCTCGGGAAAGAGCACCGCCGCAAGACTCGCCCTCGGCCTCGAACCCCTCGACGCCGGATCGGTGCAGTTGCACGGCGAACCGTGGGCGCCGCTGCCCGAGCGTGCACGTCGTGCGCGACGCCGACTCATCTCGGTCGTCGATCAAGACCCGCTCAGCTCGTTCGATCCGCGCTGGAACGTCGAGCGCATCCTGCTCGACGCCGTGCGGCGGGGTTCGGGGCGGCGCGAGCGTGTGCGTGAGCTGATCGGTCTGGTCGGTCTGCCGCCCGAGGTTCTGGGCCGGTTCCCGTTGAGACTGTCGGGCGGGCAGCGTCAGCGGGTCGCCATCGCGCGCGCGCTGGCGCCTCGCCCCGCGGTGATCGTGCTCGACGAGGCCGTGTCGGCGCTCGACGTCACCATCCAGGCGCAGATTCTCGACCTGCTCGTCGACCTGCAGCGCTCGACCGGCGTGAGCTACCTGTTCATCTCGCACGACCTCGGGGTGATCGGCCACCTCAGCGATCGGGTGCTCGTCATGAAAGACGGGAAGGTCGTCGAGAGCGGCACGCCCGACGACATCTTCGAACGACCCCGGCATCCCTACACCCGCGCGCTGATCGCCTCGATCCCCGCGTTCGACTACGGAAAGGCCTGACCATGCCCGAGAAGAAGCAGCTGTTCTTGAACCTCTTCGAGATGGCGTGCGTCAGCCACATCACCCACGGCCTGTGGCCGCTGCCCGGCAACCAGCGGCACCGGTTCGACGAGCTCGGCTACTGGCTCGAGCTCGCCGAACTGCTCGAGGACGGCGGGTTCGACGGGGTGTTCCTGGCCGATGTGATCGGGGCGTATGACGTGTTCCGCGACGGGCCCGAGACGGCGTTGCGGGAGGGGCTGCAGAGCCCGAACCTCGATCCGCTGCTGCTGATCCCGGCGATGGCGGCGGTGACCGATCGGCTGCATTTCGGCGCCACGTTCTCGACCACCTACGAGCCGCCGTTCGCGTTCGCCCGCCGCATGTCGACCCTCGACCACCTGACGAACGGCCGCGTGGGCTGGAACGTCGTCACCTCGTACCTGCCGAACGCGGCCCGCAACTTCGGGCTCGACGCCGAGGTGCCCCACGACCTGCGCTACCAGTACGCCGACGAGTACCTCGACGTGCTCTACAAGCTGTGGGAAGGGTCGTGGGACGACGACGCCGTCATCGTCGACCGGGACCGCAAGATCTTCACCGATCCGTCGAAGGTGCGTTACATCGATCACGTCGGCGAGCGGCACCGCGTCGCGGGCCCGCACATCGTGCACCCGTCGAAGCAGCGCACGCCCGTCATCTTTCAGGCCACCGGTTCGCCCGCCGGCATCGAGTTCGCGGGTCGGCACGCCGAGGTCGTCTTCACCGGGGGTCGCACGTCCGAAGAGTTCACGAAAGCGGCCGACGGGATGCGATCCGCAGCCGTGCGGCACGGTCGCCTTCGCGACGACGTGAAATTCATCGCCATGGCCGGCGTCGTCGTCGGCCGCACCGAAGAAGAGGCCTACGACAAGTGGCGGCTGTACCAGCAGCACGCCAGCCTCGACGGCATCCTGGCGCACAGCAACCTGCCGGTCGATCTCACGGCGTTCCCGCGTGACATCACCGTCGCCGAGGCGCTGCGTCGTGCCGACGTGAGCCCGTCGGCGGTTCCGTTCCTGCCACTGGAGCGGACGGTCGGGCAGGCGCTCGACTTCATCTCCGGGTCGCGCGACGACCGGTTCATGGCCGTCGGGACTCCGTCGCAAGTTGCGGACGCGATCGAACGCTGGCTCGACGAAGACGGGCTCGACGGCATCAACCTGCGGCAGTACCACTCGTTCGACACCGCGCGGGACTTCGCAGAACTCGTCGTGCCCGAACTCCGCAAGCGCGGCCGGCTGCCCGAGCCGGGCGGGGCACCCACCACCCTGCGCAAGCGCCTCTTCGGCGACGACCGGCTCCCCGACCGTCACATCGCGGCGCGCTACCGCGGCGGCGCGAACCTCGACGCCTCCATCGGCTCGCTCGAGCTCGCCGCCGGCAACGTGGCCTCTTTCTGACCCCACCCCCCGCCCGCGAGGGGACAGTTCGTGCCGCTATCCGACTGCGATAGCGGCACGAACTGGCACCTCATGGGGCCGGGGGAAGCGTCTTGCAGCACGGTGGAGAGTGCGAGAGTCGTGAGCCGATGCTAGGCCGCGACCCGCCTCCGGCGGACGAGCACCACGACGACCACGGCGATCACCGCGAGCGCTATCAGCACGATGATCACGATCAGCGCGACCGGCGGGCCCGAAGAGATCGCGCTCGCGGTGGCGTGCATGTCGACCGAGCCTTCAAGGGTCGTTGTCCAGGTCACCTTCGTGCCGTTCAACTCGCCGTTGTGGTCGAGCACCTCACCGGGGAACGAGATCGCGACCGTGATGTTCGAGTCCTGCGGGTCACCCTGCACCTCTTCGTCGGTGAGCGGCTCATCGTCGGGTGTGAAGTCGAGGGTGCCCGAGAACTCGAAGGTGTCACCGGTGCGGGTCAGGGTCAGAGCGCCGTCGGCATCGCTGCCGTTCAGCGCCTCGATCGGGGTGTCACTCAGCGTGAAGCGGGTGCCGACGTAGTCGTCTTGCTCATAGGCCTGCGCGGTGACGCCGTCTGCCCCGCGCAGTTCGGGCAGCAGCTGCGCCTCGATCTTGTCGGCGTTGTCACGGGCGTTGTCGGCCGAGCCGGGCTCGTCGTTCGTGATAACCGCGACCACGATGTCGCCGTCGAGCCGGTTCTGGTCGTCTACCGAGAGGTCGGCCTGGAATCGCACACACCCCGCGAGCGCGAGAACGAGCAGCATGCCGAGCCCTGCCATGATCTT
Source organism: Pseudolysinimonas sp. (assembly GCA_039932215.1). Lineage (GTDB taxonomy): Bacteria > Actinomycetota > Actinomycetes > Actinomycetales > Microbacteriaceae > JBDSKH01. The sequence goes on from JBDTQN010000132.1 coordinate 6,348, forward strand.
CCGTGATCTGGTCATGCATCCACCCTGGCGAGCCCCGCGGCGCAGCGGGTCAGACTCCCAGACGCCTCTCAGTCCGAAACCCGTAACGCCCCCAGCGAACACGGGCGAATCGCGGGGGCCGCGTCGTTACTCTCGGTATATCGGCGCAGCCTCCCGTGCATGCGCCGGAGGAGAGATTTCTGATGTTCGAGCGCTTCACAGACCGAGCCCGTCGGGTCGTCGTCCTCGCCCAAGAAGAGGCGAAGATGCTGAACCACAACTACATCGGCACAGAGCACATCCTGCTGGGCCTGATTCACGAGGGCGAGGGCGTCGCCGCCAAGGCGCTCGAGTCGCTCGGCATCTCGCTGGATGCCGTGCGCGAGCAGGTGCAAGACATCATCGGTCAGGGGCAGCAGCAGCCGACCGGTCACATCCCGTTCACGCCGCGCGCCAAGAAGGTGCTCGAGCTGTCTCTGCGCGAGGCGCTGCAGCTCGGCCACTCGTACATCGGCACCGAGCACATTCTGCTCGGACTCATCCGCGAGGGCGAGGGTGTCGCGGCACAGGTGCTCGTGAAGCTGGGCGCCGACCTGAACCGCGTGCGCCAGCAGGTCATCCAGCTGCTCTCGGGCTACCAGGGCAAAGAGCAGGTCGCCGTCGGCGGCAACGACGCGACGCCCGACA
>JBDTQN010000133.1:0-6976 GCA_039932215.1 Pseudolysinimonas sp.
CGCGCACCGACGCGGCCGTGATCGTCGGGATCACCGATGCCGACGACCGCATGCTGCTCGGATCGAACGCGCTCTGGGAGGCGAACCGGTTCTCGCTGCTGGCCGGGTTCGTCGAGCCGGGCGAGTCGCTCGAGGCGGCCGTGATCCGCGAGGTCTTCGAGGAGTCGGGGCTGATCGTCGCCGACCCCGTCTATCTCGGAAGCCAGCCGTGGCCGTTCCCGGCGTCGCTGATGGTCGGGTTCCGGGCGCACGTGCCCGTCGAGCACCCCACGGTCGGCACGCCCGACGGCAACGAGATCATCGCCCTGCGCTGGTTCACCCGCGACGAAATCGCGGCGGCGGCGTCGGGCGAGATCATGCTCCCGGGCCCCACCTCGATCGCCCGCGCGATCATCGAAGACTGGTTCGGCGACGAGATCGACGACGGAACCCGCACGTGACCGCCGCGCCCCCCGCCGACCTGCTCGCCGGACTCGATAACGAGCAGCGCACCGCCGCCGAGACGTTGCTCGGGCCGGTCTGCATCCTCGCGGGCGCCGGCACCGGCAAGACGCGTGCATTGACCCATCGCATTGCGAACGGCGTCGCCACCGGTGTCTACGACCCGTCGCGGGTGCTCGCGCTGACCTTCACCACCCGTGCTGCCGGCGAGCTGCGCACGCGGCTGCGGCAACTCGGCGCGGGTGGAGTCGCCGCGCGCACCTTCCACTCGGCCGCGCTCGCCCAGCTGAGCCACTTCTGGCCCCAGCTGGTGGGCGGGTCGCTGCCGCGCATCCTCGACGGCAAGGGCCGGATGCTGGGGCAGGCGGCCGAGCAGCTCCGCATCCGCGTCGACACGGCGGCATTGCGCGACGTGGCCGCCGAGATCGAGTGGCGCAAGATCTCGCGCCTGACGCTCGATGACTACGCGCGCGCCGCCGCATCCCGAGCCCTGCCGCCGGGTGTCGGCGTCGACGCGATGGTCAGCCTGCATCGCGCGTACGAGACGATCAAAGACGACCGGCGCCAGCTCGACTTCGAAGACGTGCTGCTCGCGACCGCGGGCATGCTCGACGCCGAACCGTGGGTGGCCGAGCAGGTGCGTTCGCAGTACCGGTTCTTCGTGGTCGACGAGTACCAGGACGTCTCGCCCCTGCAGCAGGAGCTGCTCGACCTGTGGCTCGGCGCGCGCACCGACCTGTGCGTCGTCGGCGACGCGAGCCAGACGATCTACTCGTTCGCGGGCGCGACGAGCGACTACCTGCTCGGCTTCGCGGGGCGGTATCCGGATGCGACGGTCGTGCGCCTCGAGACGAACTACCGTTCCAGCGAGCCCGTTCTGCAGCTCGCCAACCGCCTCATGCGCGGACGCGCCGGCGCCCTGGAACTGGTCAGCTCCGCCCCGCTTGCACCGTCCGACACCCTGCCCGATCCCGTCGTGTACGACACCGATCACGCCGAATCCGCCGGCATCGCGGCGGCGGTCGCGGCGGAGATCGCATCGGGGGTGCGTCCCGAGAAGATCGCGGTGCTGTACCGGGTCAACTCGCAGGCCGCTCAGCTCGAGTCTGCGCTCGCCGACGCGGGCATCAGCACGCGGCTGATCGGCGCCACCCGGTTCTTCGACCTGTCGTATATCAAGCAGGCCGTGCTCGAACTCGGGAGCGTGGCCCGCACCGGCGCCGACGGGCCGCAAGCGCCGCTGTTCCAGTCTGTGAGCGACGTGCTGCGCAACATGGGCTGGACCCTGCAGTCGCCCGAGGGCGGCGGTGCCGTGCGCGAACGCTGGGAGGCGCTCACCGCGCTGGTCGAGTTGGCCGACCAGGCGGCGCCCGGCACGACGCTGGCCGGATTCGTCGAAGAACTGCAGCAGCGCCAGGCCGCCCAGCACGAGCCGACCGTCTCGGCGGTCGTGCTCTCGACCCTGCACAGCGCGAAGGGCCTGGAGTGGGACAGCGTGCACATCGCCGGCCTCAGCGAAGGTCTGCTGCCGATCAGCCACGCTCGCGGGCTCGCCGCGGTCGATGAGGAGCGGCGCCTGCTCTATGTCGGCATCACCCGTGCACGCCGCCGGCTGTCGATGAGCTGGTCGCGCCAGGGTCTGCGCGGTCAGAACCGGGAGCCCAGTCGCTTTCTGGCGGAGCTGCGCACGAGCAGCGCGGGTGCGTCCGTGTCGTCGCGGCGCTGATCGTCGCCCCATCCTCCGACAGCCGCCACGCGGTCGCCGTGGCTGACGGGCCGTCGGTCAGCCGGGCGCCGATGCGCCGCGCAGCGAAGCACGCGATCGTGAGCACGGCGATGCGGGGATGCCGCGGCGCCGACCGCCCCCAGAGTTGCGTCGCGACCGCTGGCCAGACCGGATCGGCGTCGGTTCGGGTCAACTGGAGGCAGTAGACGCAGGGACCGCGGCCGGGCTCGACGAAGGGACCGACGCTCACGGAACGGTCGGTCGCGACGATCGGGAGGTGCGGCACATCCCGCCGCAGCCAGCGCGCCGCATCGTCGGGACCGATCACCCAATCCGCGACGAGCACCGCGAGGGTCGGCCGACGCTCGGCCGCGGGTGCCAGCAGCCCGGCCTCGTCGAGCAACTCGGCCAGCGTGGTCGCGAGCGTGCCGGCGCCCAGTACGAGTACTCGCCCGGGTGCGGGGGCGGGGTCGCGCCGCATCACCGGCTGCAGGCGGTCGAGCAGGTCGCGCGACGCGTCAGCCGGCACCGCCGCGTCGCGCGCCAGCATCGTGAAGCCGCGGGCCGAGACGCCGGAGCGCAGCGCGGCCAGCAGGCGCTCGACGCCCGGCGTCACATCCTCGACGACGACAGGGGAGTCGACACCGAACTGCACGCTGGTCGGGGTCCGCCAGACCATCGGCGTCTCGGGAGCGAGCTGCAGCACCATCCGGACAGGGTGCCCGCGACCGCGCGGGGCGCGTGCGGACGATCCACAGGGATCCGGTCACTCCTCGTGCGGACGGTCTCCGGACTCGTCGTTGAGCAGATCTTCGAGCGCCTGATCGACGTCGTCGGGTTCGGGCGTGCCCCCGGACAGCCGGGCGACCAGGGCGGTCGGGTCGTCGATGTCGGCATCGCTCGGCACGATGTCGGGGTGCGCCCACAGCGAGTCACGCGCCTCGGCGCCCACGGCATCCTGAACCGCCTGCCACATCGCAGCCGCCTCACGCAGCCGGCGCGGGCGCAGTTCGAGCCCGACCAGTGTCGCGAACGCCGACTCGGCCGGACCGCCCGCGGCACGGCGCCGACGGACCGTTTCGGCGATCGCGCCGCTCTTCGGAAGCCGGGTCGTCGCGGCGGCCGTCACCACATCGACCCAGCCCTCGATGAGGGCGAGCATCGTCTCGAGGCGGGCAAGCGCGGCGAGCTGCTCGTCGGACTTCGGCGGGATGAGCGCCCCGCTGGTGACGGCGGCGCGCAACTCTTCAGGGTTCGACGGGTCGAAGTCGGCGGCCAGCTGCTCGAGACGATCGGTGTCGATACGGATACCGCGGGCGAAGTCGGTGATCTGGGTGAGCAGGTGCAGCCGCAGCCACTTCGCGTGCCGGAACAGCCGGGCGTGCGCCAGCTCGCGCACGGCCAGGTACAGCCGCACCTCGTCGATCGGGATGTCGAGGCCCGACGCGAAGGCATCGACGTTCTGGGCGACCAGGGCTGCCTGACGCTGTTCGCCGTCGAGCAGCGGGATGCCGACATCGCCGCCCGACACCACCTCGCCCGCCAGCTGCCCGACGACCTGGCCGAGCTGCATCGCGAACAGGGTGCCGCCGACATTGCGCATCAGCTGACCGGCGTTGCCGAGCTGGCCCATCAATTCTTCGGGTGCCTGCTCTTCGAGCACGCCGGTGAGGGCGTCGGCGATGGATGCCGCGACCGGCTCGGCGAGTTGGGTCCAGACCGGCATGGTCGCCTCTGTCCAGCCCGCACGGGTCAACAGCACCGGCTCGACCGTCAGCGCCGCGATGTCGGTGGATTCATCGAGCCAGAGGGCCGCGACGTGAAACGCCTGCTCGAGAGCCGACTGCTCGGCGGGACTCGCCGGAACCGCCGACCGGGCGGCCAGGCCCTTCGCCTGTTCGACCGCGAGACCCCAGTTGATGCCCTCGCTGCTGTTCTGCAGCGCCTGCTGCAGCTGCCCGATGAGGCGCTGCACCAGTTCGGGGTCGTCGGGCAGTCCTGCCGCGCTGGCCAGCTTGGCCGGGTCCATGTCGCTGTTGCCCGCGAGGAAGTCGCGCAGCATGTCGCGGAACTCCTCTTCGGAGGGCTCGTCCCGCTGCTCGTCGGCCATGGCATCTACGGTAGCCCGGCCCTCGGTCGGTGCACCGGCGTTTCGCTTAGGCTGAGGCCTTCGCGGGGTGCGCCCGCAGCGAACATCTACCCGAAGGATCGACGTGAGAAGCACCGCACCGCTGGTCGGCTGGATTCTGATGATCGCCGCCATCGCCGGCGCCGTCGTGCTCGGAACCCTTCCCGCGCCCTACGTGCTCGAGAGCCCCGGCCCGGTCTACGACACCATCGGCGACATCGACATCGCGGGGGAGTCCACCCCGGTCATCGACGTCGAGGGCGAGAAGACCTACCCGACGTCGGGAACGCTCGACATGCTCACCGTCACCCTGCGCGGCAACCGCGAGGCGCCATTGAGCTGGATCGACCTCGCCATCGCGTGGTTCGACCGCACCCGCGCTGTGCTGCCGATCGAGGCGGTCTACCCCGAGGGTGAGACCCAAGAGCAGTCGTCCCAGCAGAGCACGGCCGACATGGTCGGTTCGCAGCAGGAGGCGGTGGCCGCCGCGCTGGGCGAGCTCGACATCGACTACACCAGCATCGTCACCGTCTCGTCGACCCTCGACGGCTACCCGGCCGACGGCGTGCTCGAGCCGGGCGACCAGATCCTCACTGTCGACGGCGATGAGATCGACGGGGTCACCGAGCTGACGGCAGCGCTCAAAGAACGCCCGGTCGGCTCGACCTTCAGCCTCGGAATCGTGCGCGACGGTGAGGCAATGACGGTGCAGCTGACCACGGCCGGTGCCCCCGACGACGCGACGGTGCCGATCGTCGGCATCCAGCCGGGTGCCCGCTACGACTTCCCGTTCGACGTGACGGTCAACCTGGGCGACGTCGGCGGTCCCAGCGCCGGCACGATGCTCGCTCTGGGCATCTACGACAAGCTCACCCCCGGCGAGCTGACCGGCGGCGAGAAGTTCGCCGGCACGGGCACCATCGCGGCCGACGGCGAGGTCGGACCGATCGGCGGTATCCGGCAGAAGATGTACGGCGCGCAGAACGCGGGGGCGGACTGGTTCCTCGCACCCGCCGCGAACTGCGATGAGGTGGTCGGACACATCCCGGCCGGCCTGCAGGTGTTCGCGATCAGCACGCTCGACGACGCGCTGCATACCGTCGAGACCGTCGCCGATGGCGCCGACACCTCGTCGTTGGCTCGCTGCACGTAGGGTCACCCGCTCCCGGCTCTCCGGGCATTTCGCAGCAAGGTCACCCTAAGATCAGGGCGTGTCCACAGCCACGCCCCGCCCCGCGCCCGCCAACCGCACCCGAGCCGCGCTCGCGATCACCGCAGCGATCGTCGCCGTTCTCGTCATCGCGTTCTTCGTGTTCGCCGGCCTCTACGCCGACGTGCTCTGGTTCGACCAACTCAACTTCCTTGAGGTGCTCACGACGCAGTGGGCCTCGCTCGCGGTGATGTTCGGCGTCGGGTTCCTCGCGATGGCGCTCGTGGTCTGGGTGAGCATCGCGATCGCGTACCGTTCGCGTCCGGTCTACGTGAAGCTCAACTCGCAACTCGACCGCTATCAGCAGGTCGTCGAGCCGCTGCGTCGGCTCGCCATGTACGGCATCCCGATCGTGCTGGGCATCTTCCTCGGCGTCTCGACCGCCACGCGCTGGACCACTGTGCTGCAGTACCTGCAGCGCACGCCGTTCGGTCAGACCGACCCGCAGTTCAACCTCGACGTCTCGTTCTACGTGTACGAGCTGCCCTTCTTCCGCGGCGTGGTCGCCTACGCATCGGCCATCGTGCTCATCGCCGGACTCGCCGCACTCGCAACCTCCTACCTGTACGGCGGAATCCGCGTCAACGGCCGCGAGGTGCGCGTCACCCGTCCCGCCCGCATCCAGCTCGCCGTCACCGCAGCCATCTACCTCGCGCTGCAGGCGGTCAGCATCTGGTTCGACCAGTACGCGACCCTGACCGACAACGGCGCCCTCATCACGGGCGCCTCCTACACCGACGTGAACGCCGTCATTCCGGGCCGCATCATCCTGGCGGGCATCGCCGCGCTGGTCGCCGTGCTGGCCCTCGTCACCGCGGTCATCGGCCGCTGGCGCCTGCCCCTGATCGGCACGGCGCTCCTCGTGGTCTCGAGCCTGCTGATCGGCTCGATCTACCCCGCGATCATCCAGCGTTTTCAGGTCGAGCCGAGCGCACGAACGCTCGAAACACCGTTCATCGAGAACGCCATCGACGCGACCCGGGAGGCGTACGGGGTCGACGACGAGCACGTCGACGTGCGGCCTTATGCCGCCACCACCGACGCCGAGCAGGGCGCACTGCGCGCAGACGCTGAGACGACGGCGAACATCCGCATCCTCGACCCGGCGGTCGTCGCGACGACCTTCTCGCAGCTCGAGCGGGTGAAGCAGTATTACCGCTTCCCGACCCACCTCGACGTCGACCGCTACGACATCAACGGTGTGCGCCAAGACACCGTCATCGCCGTGCGCGAGCTCAACCAGGCCGGCCAGAGCGCCAACGACTGGTTCAGCAACACCCTCGTCTACACCCACGGGTTCGGCGTGGTCGCTGCCTACGGCAACCAGCGCTCTCCCGACGGCCAGCCGCTGTTCCTGGAGTCGGGCATCCCCTCGACCGGCGACCTCGGTGACTTCGAGCCGCGCATCTACTTCGGCGAGAACTCCCCGAAGTACTCGATCGTCGGCGGATCGTCGAACGGCGATCCGGAC
>JBDTQN010000134.1:0-6968 GCA_039932215.1 Pseudolysinimonas sp.
CTAGATGAGCTCGGCGGACGGCTCGATCGGCAGCAGGTCGGGCTCGGGGAAGTAGCGGTAGTCGTCGGCGTCCGACTTGGGGCGGCCGGCGGAGGTGGTGCCGGTGTCCTCGTGCCAGTGGCGGGTCTCTTGGGTGATCGTTCCGCCCTTGGCGAGGATCGCGGCCTGGCGCTGGATCTCGTACTTCACCGCACGCTCGACCGAGCGCATCGAGTTGACGTTCTTGGTCTCGGTGCGGGTGCCAAGGGGGATTCTTGTCGATGCGCTTCGAGACGCGTCGCCGTCGGCGGCGCTCCTCAGCGAGCGGGGTTCTAGCGAGACGTTGGCGTCGCAGCGCAGGTTGCCGCGCTCCATGCGCGCCTCGCTGATTCCGAGCGACCGCACGATGTCGCGGATCGTCGACACGTACGCCTTGCCGACCTCGGGGGCCCGGCCCTCGGTGCCGTAGATCGGCTTCGTCACGATCTCGACCAGCGGCACGCCGGCACGGTTGTAGTCGACGAGGGATGCGTCGGCGCCCTGGATGCGGCCGGTTGCGCCTCCGAGGTGGGTGAGCTTGCCGGCGTCCTCCTCCATGTGCGCGCGCTCGATCGGCACGGAGATGAGCGTGCCGTCTTCGAGCTCGATCTCGACACTGCCCTCGAACGCGATCGGCTCGTCGTACTGGCTGATCTGGTAGTTCTTGGCGAGGTCGGGGTAGAAGTAGTTCTTGCGCGAGAACGTGCTGCGCGGCGCGATCTCGCACCCGAGCGCGAGGCCGAGGCTGATGGCGTACTCGACGGCCTTCTCGTTGACGACCGGCAGCGAGCCGGGCAACCCGAGGTCGACGGGCGTGATCGTCGTGTTCGGCGCGGCATTGGCCACCGCACCTGCGGCCGCGGGGTTCGGCGCATCGCTGAACATCTTCGTCTGCGTGCTCAGCTCGACGTGCACCTCGAACCCGAGCACCGGCTCGTACAACTCGAGCGCCTTGTCGAAGTCCATCAGTTCCGCCTTGGCCATGAGGTCGATTCTATTTGGGATGCGACGGGCGGCATGGCCGGGTACGCTGCTCCTGACAGCAGTTGCACTTTCAGTGCAGTCCAGGGATCTCGCCATTCGGCGGAGGGCCTGACGCCGTGGCGGATATTGGCCGCTCGCGCGTCTCCCACCTGAGACGACTCGAAAGGCTGTCCAATGTCCCGTTGTTCCAAGCGTCCGTACGCCACCCGTGGTGCTGCAAAGTTCGCCGCGAAGAAGATTCATGACGCGGATCCGTCCCGCGTCCTGCCAACCGTCTACCCGTGTAGCAGTTGTCGCGCGCTCCACCTGTCATCACAGACCTCACGCCTGGGTGGCAAGAGGTCAACCGGGGTTGCTATGTGAGCTGTGCCTCACGTGAGGCACTGCTCACATAGCCAAATCGGGAAGCAGTCCGCCGCGCGACGCCGATCACGCGAGCGGGCCGCCTCGCCGAGTTATGCACATATTGCGACACATAAGTCTGCGATGCCTCGCCGAGCCATAGGCTCCCGGAATGACCTCGACGGCGACCAAGCCCGCCCCCGTACCCGCCCCCGACGCCCACCGCTCGATCGTTGAACCCGGCGGCATCGAACCCATCCCCCTCGACCGCCGACACGGTTCTCCCTGGCAGCTGTTCGCCACCTGGACGTCGCCGAACCTCGAATTCGCGACGATCTTCGTCGGCTTCATCGCCGTCGCCTACTTCGGCCTCAGCCCATTGCAGGCGGTCGGCGCCCTGCTGCTCGGCAACTTCCTCGGCGGGCTCAGCCACGGCTTCCTCTCGACCTGGGGACCGCGCGAAGGTCTCGCCCAGATGCCGCTCGGGCGAACCGCGTTCGGATTCTGGGGCAACCTGATCCCCGCATCGCTCAACACCCTGATGGCCGGACTCGGCTGGTTCGCCGTCAACTCCATCAGCGGCGCGTTCGCCCTCGCCACCCTCACGGGCATCCCCGTCGTGGCAGGCCTGATCATCGTGGTCGTCGTCGAGGTGACCGTCGCCTTCGTCGGCCACGACGTCGTGCAACTTTTCGAGCGGTTCGCGATGGTGGTGCTCGCGATCATCTTCCTCATCGCCGGCTACTTCATCATCACCGGTGCCGACTTCGCGGCCGCACCCGGTGGGGATGGCACGGGCGGCTTCGGCGGGTTCGGTGGCTTCACGCTCGCCGTCGGTGCCGCATTCGGCTACACCGCCGGCTGGAACCCCTACGCCTCGGACTACACCCGCTACCTGGCGCCCGTCACCAGCAAGCTGAAGATCGGCCTCGCAGCCGGAGTCGGCAACTTCGTGTCGACCAGCTTCCTCATGATCGTCGGCGCGGCATCGGCCACCATCGTCCACGCCGGACTCGCCGAAGGCGCCAGCCCGACCGACAGGTTCACCGCCGGACTGCCCGGCTGGGTATCGGCGCTCACCCTGCTCGCCATCGCCGTCGGCGCAATCTCGGCCAACGCGATCAACATCTACTCGGGCGCCATGTCGTTCCTGACGCTCGGCATCAAGATCCCGTTCAAGCTGCGTCGCGCGATCGTCGCGCTCGGGTTCGGCGTGCTCGGCTTCATCGTGGCGCTGCTCGCGCTCCCCGATGCCGGGGCGACCTACGAAGGCTTCCTGCTGATCATCGCCTACTGGATCGCGCCATGGCTCGCCATCGTTCTCGTCGACCGACTGCTGCGACGCGGCACCGAGATCCGCGAGCTCGTCGTCGACGAGAAGAACCAATACAAGAACCTCGCCGGGCCGATCGCGTTCGTCGTCGCTACCGCGCTGTCGATCTACCTGTTCTCCAACCAAGTCTTCTATCAGGGCGCGATCGTGAAAGCGGTCCCCGAACTGGGCGACCTCACCGCACCGGTCGGGTTCATCCTCGCCGGCGGGTTGTACGCGGTGCTGTTCCGGTTGACCAAGCCCAAGCTCGGCGCCGCCTTGCGCAACTGATCGCGCGAGTCAGAGGTGCGAGCGAAGATTGCCCCGTGAACATCACTGTGCTCGACGCACCATCGAACCTCGGCCTGCGTCCCGGTCGCGGCGGGCGGATCAGCGGCGTCGATCGCGCGCCCGCCGCTGTCCGTGCCGCCGGGCTCCTGCAGAGGATCGCGGTACAGGATGCGGGCGCCGTCACCGCACCGCCGTACGACATCTCGGGGTGGGAACCTGGGGCGCCGTTCAACGCGGCCGCCATCGGCGCCTTCACGATCGAACTCGCCGACCGAATCGAGAGTCTCGACGCAGACAAGCTGCTTCTTCTGGGCGGCGACTGCAGCATCCTGCTCGGGCCGCTGCTCGCACTGAGGCGCCGCACGCGGCCGGGGCTCGTGTTCATCGATGCGCACAGCGACTTCCGGCACGAGAACGTCGACGCGGCCGCCGGCGAAGAACTCGCCATCGCCACAGGTCGCGGCGGCCACTTCCTCACCGACCTCGAGGGGCGCGGCCCGCTGCTCGCCGACGACCAGGTCGCCATGATCGGCCTCCGCGAGACCGACGATGTTCCGTTCGCACAGGTGACCACGGCACGAGACGCGCTCGACCATCTCACGGCCGACGACATCTGGGTGCACCTCGACGTCGACGTGCTCGACCCCTCTTACATGCCGGCAGTCGACAGCCCCGAGCCGGGAGGCCTCAGCCCCGACCAACTCGTCGACATCTTGCGACCCCTGCTCCGCGACGACCGGGTACGCGGAATCGACGTCTGTATCTACGACCCCGCGCTCGACTCCGCCGGGCTGCCCGGCGCAACCCTCGTGGCCGACCTCCTCGGCCGCGTCTTCAGCCAGTAACCCAGACCCGCCAGCGCCCCGACCGCGAACCCGATGCCGTGCAGGTCCCAGAACACGAGCAACAGAATCCCTGCCGCAAGCCCGAGAATGCCGATCAACCGGGCGGGAGGATCGGCCACCACCGCACTCACGAGCAGCAGCCCCGCCAGACCCATGCACCCGACCGAGTTGCCCGCGTATCCCTGACCCGGCATCACCGTGTACGCGGCGACCTCGCTGAGCACTCCGGCCGCCAGGTAGACGCCCGCCAGCATCCACGGCCCGAAAAGGTTCTCGACCGCCGCGCCCGCGAACAGCAACACCACGACGTTGAAGATGAGGCCGACCAGCCCGCCGTCCTGCCCGACGAGGGGTGAGATGAGCCGCCACCACTCCCCCGCGACCAGCTTCTCGAAGTCGCGGCGCAGCACATCGCTGACCGCCTGGTCGAAGACGGCGAACGTGCCCACCACGAACGTCACCGCGACCAGCACGAACGTCAGCCAAGGCGGCTTCAGCCGCTGACCCCGCTGACGCAGCAGCAGTGTCGACGACATGACCGTCAAGACGAAGACGATCGGGAGCAGCGCCAAAGCCATGGGCCCATCCTCCTACTGGATCGCGGCGCCCGGGACAGGCGGGTCGTCTTCGACCACCGGATCTCCCGCCGGCAGCGCCCGGATGCGCGACGTGCGAAGGAACGGCGCGACCACGATCGACAACACGACCAGGCCGACAGCAGCCATCCAGAACGGACCGGTGACACCGAACCCGCGCGCGACCAGCCCCCCGACCAGCGCGCCGAGCGGCATCGCCCCGACCGCCAGAAACCGGTACACGCTCGTCACCCGTCCGAGTAGTGCGTTCGGCACGATGTGCTGCCGCAGGGTGATCACCACGATGTTGCTCAGCGTGAAGCAGAACCCCTCGACGAGTACTCCGAAGCCGAACACGAACGGCGATGTCGTCAGCGCACCGATCAGATACGCCAGCCCTGCGAACAGGGTCGCGCCGACGATGACCCGTCCCTCACCGATGCGGCGGATGATCGCCGGACCCAGAAGTCCCGCCGGGATGCCGCCCACCGCGCCCGCGGCCAACAGGATGCCGTAGCCGGCATCCGTGAGCCCCAACCGATCCTGCGACAGCAGCACCAGCACCGCGCCCGCCGCCGACGTCATGAAGTTGATCGTCGCCGCCGTGCTCGACATCAGGATCAGCATCGGACTGCGCAGGAACCAGCGCATCCCCTCGCGCAACGCCCGGAACACCGGCTGAGCCGGCGCAGCATCCACCTCTTTCACCCGCCGGGGCAGCAGCGCGTACACCGCCGCCGCGAGCAGGAAGGCGGCGCTGCCCGACGCGTACGCGGCCAGAGTCGACACCGCGAAGATCAGACCGCCGAGCGGGGGGCCGACCAGCTCATTGAGGATCGCCTGGGTCGCGAACAGCCGCCCGTTAGCGTCGGCGGTGCGCTCGCGCCGCACCAACTCGGGCAAGATCGCGAGGGACGCGTTGTCGACGACCGTCTCGGCGGTGCCCAGTACGAACGCGACCGCATAGAGCAACCACAGCTCGCGCACCCCGAATCCGAGCCCGACAGCCATGCCGCCCAGCGCGACGAACCGCAGCACGTTGCCGGCCACCAGTAGCATCCGACGGTCGAACCGGTCGACGATCACCCCCGAGAACAGCACGAACACCAGCCACGGCAGCCGCTGCGCGACGACGAGCCCGGCGACGAGCGCCGGGTCGCGCGTGATCGCGGCAGCGAGAAGCGGCAGCACCGCGAGCGAGATTCCGTCGGCCAGATTCGCGGATGCCGTGCCACCCCACAGCAGCGGGTACGCCCGCGGGTGGCCGGCGAGCGAAATCGAAGTGCGAGACATCGTCACCCAGCCTCGCACGGGCCCCCGACTGTGGCTAGGCGAGCGGCTAGCTAGGCGAGCGCCGGCGCCTGCGCCAGCAGCGGCCCGCCCCACTGATCGACCAGCAACGCCTCGAGCGCCGCACCCACCGTATACAGCCGGGCATCGTCACGCGCGGCGCCCATGAACTGGATGCCAGCGGGCAGCCCGTCTTCGGGTGCAAGACCCGAGGGCAGCGCGATTCCGGGCACGCCGGCCAGGTTCGCGGGGATCGTCGTCAGGTCGTTCAGGTACATCGCCAGCGGGTCGTCGATCTTCTCGCCCAGCTTGAACGCCGTCGTCGGCGCGGCCGGGGTCGCCAGCACGTCGCACTTCGAGAACGCCGCGGCGAAGTCACGCTGAATCAGGGTGCGCACCTTCTGCGCCGACCCGTAGTACGCGTCGTAGTACCCGGCCGAGAGGGCGTAGGTGCCCAGGATGATGCGGCGCTTCACCTCGTCGCCGAAGCCGGCCTCGCGGGTGGCGGCCATGACATCTTCGACCGTCCCGCCCGGAACGGCGGTGCGCAGACCGAACCGCACCGAATCGAACTTGGCGAGGTTGCTCGACGCCTCCGCCGGAAGAATCAGGTAGTACGCCGAGATCGCGTACTCGAACGACGGCGCCGACACCTCGACCAGCTCAGCACCCTGCGCCTCGAGCAGCGCGAGCGACTCCTTGAACCGCTGCAGCACCCCCGCCTGGAAGCCCTGCGCCTCTGTCGACATCTCTGCGACGACGCCGATCTTCAGTCCGCGCACCGAACCCTCGCGCGCACCCGCCCTTGCCGCGTCTGCGAAAGACGGCCAGGCATCCGGAATCGAGGTCGAGTCGCGCGGGTCATGCCCACCGATCACGTCGTGCAGCAGGGCGGCATCGAGCACCGTGCGCGTCACCGGCCCGACCTGGTCGAGCGACGACGCAAGTGCGATCGCGCCGTAGCGCGAGACCCCGCCATAGGTGGGCTTCATGCCGACCGAGCCGGTCACGGCGGCGGGCTGACGGATCGAACCGCCGGTGTCTGAGCCGAGGGCCAGCGGCGCCTCGAACGACGAGACCGCGGCGGCCGAACCACCGCCGGAGCCGCCGGGGATGCGGGACAGGTCCCACGGGTTGTGCGTCGCGCCATACGCCGAGTGCTCGGTCGACGAGCCCATGGCGAACTCGTCCATGTTCGTCTTGCCCAGCGGCACGACGCCGGCTTCGCGCATGCGGGCGACCACGGTCGCGTCGTACGGGGGCACCCAGCCTTCGAGAATCTTCGACCCCGCCGTCGACGGCATGTCGATG
>JBDTQN010000135.1:0-6961 GCA_039932215.1 Pseudolysinimonas sp.
GGGTACACCGCGCAGAAGATGCAGTTGGATGACGGGTCGGTCTGGGTCGCCAACGGCAGCCAGCAGGTCATCGGCCGCGCCAACACCGAGGTGCTGGAGCTCAATTCCGTCGTGAAGGCCGGCACCACCCAGCTCGAGACCGTGCAGAGCGGCGACACCGTGCTGATGGTCGACCACGCCAACGCGACCGTCGAGACGATCGATCCCGCGACCAGCACGATCATGGACAACATCGCCCTGCCGCCCGACCAGGCCCAGGTGTTCATCGCCGGTGATCGTGCTGTGATTTTCGAATCGGGTACCGGCGAGCTCTGGATCGTCCCCATGGTCGAACTCGGCGGCTTCGACGCCACGTCGCCGGCAAGCCTCAGCCTCGGCAGTGACGCCGTCGTCACGGTGTCGCCCGACGGCATCCTGTTCGCCTACTCGCCCGAGGTCGGCGAGGTGCGGCGCGTCGATGCGACCCGTTCCGACACGGTCGACCGCAGCTGGGGCCTCGACCTCGACGCGGGGTCACGCAACTACCAGATCACCGCCGTGGGCGACACGTGGGCGGTGCTGGATGCCGGCACGCGCATCCTGTATCTCGAGGGTCGCACCGTCGACCTCACCAACGCCATCGATGCGACCGCCGGACCGAAGTTGCAGCTGCCCGGCCCGGGCTCCGAGCGCGTGCTGATCGGCACCCAGGAGGGCCTGCTCAGCGTGCCGTTCAGCGGTGCCACGCCCGTTCCACTGATCGACGGTCAGTCCGGAAGCGTCGCACCTCCTCTCGTGATCGGCGGGTGTGAGTACGGCGCATGGAGCAACGGCACCGGTTGGCGCCGCTGCCCGGCCGACGGCGGGGCGGGCGTCGAGCTCACCCTCGACGAGATGCCCGGTTCGGCGACGTTGACCTTTGTCGCGAACACCGAGCGCGCCGTGCTGAACGACTCCCGCTCGGGCGCGACTTGGGCTGTGCAGCAGGACGGCGAGCTGATCGACAACTGGGACGACCTGATCGTCGAAGACGACGACCAGCAGCAGGAGCAGAACGACGAAGACGTGCCGCCCGACGTCGACGAACAGCAGAAGCCGCCGGTGGCCGTCGACGACGAGTTCGGCGCCCGACCGGGCAAGTCGACCCTGCTGCCTGTGCTGCTCAACGACTACGACCCGAATGCCGATGTGCTGGTCATCACCCAGAACGGCGGCGTGCCCGAGAACATCGGCCACCTCGACCTGGTCACGCGCAACCAGCAGCTGCAGCTGACGCTGAACGACAACGTCAACGGGCCGATCACGTTCCAGTACACGATCAGCGACGGCAGGGGAGGCGAGGCGACAGCCACGGTGACGGTGACGGTTCGCTCGCCGGGCGAGAACTCTCCGCCCCGCCAGGTGCGCACCACCAAGACCACGGTGCAACAGGGCGGCCGCGTCTCGACCCAGGTGGTCGGCGACTGGGTCGACCCCGATGGCGACGCCTTCTATCTGACCAACGCGACCGTCGCCGACCCCGACCGGGTGAGCTACAAGCCGGATGGCGTGGTCGTGTTCTCTGACTCGGCCGACGGCAACGCCCTCAAGAGCGTGACCCTGACGATGTCCGACGGCCTCGCCGAGGGCAGCGGAAGCCTGGCCGTCACCGTCAAGGCACCCGGCGACGTGCCCATCGTGATCGAGCCCTGGGTGGCGCTCGCGACGGCCGGGCAAGAGATCACGATCCGACCGATGTCGCACGTGCGAGGCGGCAACGGCACGCTGCGGCTCAATGCAGTCCCGGCCAA
Source organism: Pseudolysinimonas sp. (assembly GCA_039932215.1). GTDB lineage: Bacteria > Actinomycetota > Actinomycetes > Actinomycetales > Microbacteriaceae > JBDSKH01. Next base: position 1,770 of record JBDTQN010000135.1, read on the forward strand.
GACCGGCTCAACGATCGAGCCCAGCTTCGAGGCGGGCACGTTCACGTTCTCGAGCGACGAGGTGCGCACGCACTATGTGGAGTTCACGGTCACCGACGGCGACCTGACTTCGACCGGCCTGGTGCGCATCGACGTGGCGGCGCCGCCCGACGCCAACACGCGCCCGATCACTGTTCCCAAGACGATCTTTGTGCGCACCCTCCAGAACCAGACCGTCGACCCGACGCAGACCGACATCGACCCCGCCGGCGGCGTGCTCGTCGTCACCGGCGTCACCAACGTCGACCCGAACGGCCCGATCCAGGCGGAGGTGCTCGATCAGCGTCAGGTGCGCGTGACCCTGCGCGGGCCGCTCGACGGCCAGTCGGTCACGTTCAACTACCGCATCAGCAATGGGCTTGCCGAGGCGGTGGGCACGATCACCGTGGTCGAGTTGCCGATCCTCGATCAGTTGCAGCCGCCGCTCGCCACTGACGATGAGGCGACGGTGCGCGTGGGAGACGTCATCGACATCCCGGTCCTCGACAACGACGACCATCCGGATGACGCGCCGATCACCCTGCAGCCCGAACTCGCGCAGAATCTGCCCGACGGCGGTGGTCTGCTGTTCGTCACCGGCGATCGGCTGCGCTACCTTGCCCCGCAGACGGCCGGCAACTATTCGGCGGTGTACACGATCGCGGGCCCAGACGGGCAGACCGCCGAGGCGCGTGTCGACATCGCCGTGCGAGAAGTGGATGTGGCGACCAACAACGCTCCCACGCCCAACCGGGTGACCGCTCGGGTGCTCGCCGGCGAGACCGTCAAGATCGAGATCCCGCTGTCGGGCATCGACCCCGACGGCGACGCGGTGGTGCTGATCGGCATCGCCAGCAACCCCGAGAAGGGCTCCGTGCTCGAGGTGGGCCCCGGCTACATCACCTACGAGGCCGGCGACTACTCGACGGGTACGGACGAGTTCTCGTACAGCGTCACCGACGCCCTGGGCGCGCGGGCCGAGGGCAAGGTGCGCGTCGGCATCTCGGCGCCCCTCGACGGCGCGCGCAATCCGGTTGCCAACGCCGACGAGGTGACCGTGCGGCCGGGTCGCAGCATCTCGGTGCAGGTGCTGGCGAACGACTCCGACCCCGACGGCAGCCCGCTCATCGTCACGACGGCAGAGCCGAACACCGACGACACCACGGCGATCATCGAGGAAGACGCGATCGTCACGATCACGCCTCCCGCCGAAGAGGGCGACTACTCGGTGATCTACACGATCCAGAACGAGTCGGGTGGCACCAGCCAGGCCTTCGTCTACGTGAAGGTCGACGCCGACGCACCGCTCGGATATCCGGTCGCCAACGACACAGTGCTCGCGGTCAGCGACGTGCTCGACCAGAGCACGGTCGACGTCGCGGTGCTCGACAACGTGTTCTTCCCCGACGGCGAATCGGCCGAGCTCGGTGTCGCACTGGTGCAGGGGTACGACTCCGGCGCGCAGGTGCTGGCGAACAAGCGCATTCGCGTGCGCATCGGCGACCAGAGCCAGATCATCCCGTTCTCGGTGTCGCACCCCGATGACGACAGCATCCGGTCGTACGCCTTCATCTGGGTGCCGGGCTACGACGACGCGCTTCCGCAACTTGATCGCACGGCGCCGGCTCTGAAGGTCAACAGCGAGGACACGCTGCGCATCGACCTCAACGACTACGTGGTCGCCCTCGGCGGCAACCAGGTACGCCTCGCCGATACCAGTACGGTGCGAGCCACGCACGCCAACGGTGACGACCTGGTCGTCGACGAGGACACGCTCGAGTACACCTCGGCCGACCAGTACTTCGGCCCCGCGTCGATCACGTTCGAGGTGACCGACGGCTCGTCGGCGACGGACCCGAACGGCCACACCGCCATCCTGACCCTGCCGATCGACGTGCGGCCGCGCGAGAACCAGCCCCCCGCGTTCAACGGCGGAACGGTGAACTTCGAGCCGGGGGAGGAGAAAGAACTCGACCTCGTTCGGCTCACCAACTACCCCTACGACGACGACCTCGATGAGCTCGTCTACTCGGTTCTGCAGCCCCTGCCCGAGGGCTTCAGCTATCAGCTCAACGGCCAGCGCCTGGTGCTGAGGGCCGACGAGGACGCGGTCACCGGATCGTCCACCTCGATCGGCCTCGCCGTGCGCGACTCGATCAACGACGGGCGCGCCGGCACGATCGTGCTGCAGGTGGTGCCCTCGACCCGCCCGCTGGCGAAGCCGGTGTCGGACCGCGCCGTCGTGCGGCGCGGTGAGAGCACCAGCGTCGACGTGCTGACCAACGACGAGGCGAACAACCCCTTCCCGGGCGAGCCGCTGCGGGTCATCGACATCCGCGGGTTGAGCGGCGGGGCGCTTCCGGATGGCGTCGTCATCAGTCCGAGCGCCGACAAGTCCCAGCTCAGCGTGACGGTCGCCGCGGGCGTGGCGCCGGTCGACGTGAACCTGCAATACCAGGTGGCGGACGCGACCAACGACCCCAACCGCTACGTCTGGGGCAATGTCACGATCTCGGTGCAGGACGTGCCCGATCCGGTCACGAACGTGCGCGTGTCCGAGTTCGGCGACCGGCTTCTGAAGCTCGCCTGGATCCCCGGCCAGTTCAACAACTCGCCGATCACCGGCTACGAGGTCACCATGACCTCGGCCGCCGACGGCACGTCCCTGAGCACAACTACATGCACGACAACCGTCGGCTGCGAGATCACCACCCCGGGGAACGGCCCGGCCAACGCCGTGCGGCTCACCGTCGTCGCGATCAACTCCATCGGTCCCTCGGCGCCCAGCGCGCTCGCCGGGTCGATCTGGTCCGACATCATCCCGCCGCCGCCGGGCTCGCTGTCGTACCGCCCGCTCGACCAGGGACTCCGGGTCACGTGGACGAAGCCCGACGGCGGCGCCGGAAGCCCGATCGAGACGTACGTGGTCACGGTCGGAGGCGTGACAACCGTCGTGAACGTCGACCCGTCGGATCCGGTCGGGACGAGCTACTCGCGCAACATCCAGGCGCCGTCGATCGCGAACGGTAGCTCAGTCGTCTTCAGTGTGAGCGCCCGCAACTCGGCGCCCAACAGCCTCGCCACATGGAACGAGGCGTCGGCGACCGGCGTGCCTGCGGGTTCGCCCATCGTGGTGGGTGCCCCCAGCGCATCGGCGTCGGTGACCGACGGCACGACCGCCAACATCTCGTGGGACGGCGCGTTCGCCGACAACGGTGCCGCGATCAGCGCGTACTACGTGTCGATCTACACCGGCTCGGCCCCCGTTTGCACCGTCAGCGGGGTCGACCAGGGATCCCCGAGTGTGAATCCGCCGCCAGCGGGCCAGTTCACTCGTCACCTCGGTGGCGGGTCGACGACCACCGGCTTCAGCGGTCTGACCCCGAACCAGCCGTACACGATGATCGTCTACGCCTACAACGGCCAGGGGTGCGTGGGCTCTACGTCGGTTCCGGTGACACCGCGCGCCGCGCCGGGGATCGTCTCCGCCGTGTCGACCGCCGGCCCGGTGGCCAGTTCGCCGTCGACGTGGGACTTCCGTCTCGACGCCTTCACGATCGGCTCGGGTTCGACTGATGCCGACACCTTCATCTACCGGCTCATCGGCGGCAACACCGACCAGTCGGAGGTCGGTCCGGTCGGCCCCGGGACCCTGCTGACCACGGGCAACGGGTCGCAGTACGGCAACACGCTCTCGGTGCAGGTGAAGGCGTGCAAGACCTACCCAGAAGGCACGCTCTGCAGCGCCGACTGGTCGCCCGTGTTCGCACTCGGGGGAGTTGCCGTCGATAATTCCGTGCCCGGCGGCCTGCAGGCCGTGCTCGTGTCGCAAGACCTGCTCGACTCCACCGGCTATTGGAGCTGGGGCTCGCTGCCCTCGGGTCCCGGCTACGGCGGCGTCAGCGCGACCTGTGGACCCGACGACGACCCCGGAACACCCGCCCAGTGCGAGGTGCACGGCGGCCTGCTCAGCGTGAACTTCCCGAACCTGGTGGTCACGATCGCCGCGAACGGCACGACCTACACACGCGAGTACGCGTGGAACCAGTTCTGACCTTTGACCCGATGAGAGAGATGGAATCCCGATGACCATGACCCCGGAACAGGCGACCGCCTTCCAGGAGGCGTTCGGCCGAATGGTGGCAGGCGTCGAGCAGGTGCTGCTCGGCAAGACCTTTGTGGTGCGCCTCGGCTTCGTCGCGCTGCTCAGCGAGGGCCACCTTCTGCTCGAGGACTTTCCCGGCACCGGCAAGACGTCGTTCGCGCGGGCGATCGCGCAGACCGTCGCCGGGTCGGCCAGCCGCATCCAGTTCACCCCCGACCTGCTTCCCGGTGACATCACCGGCGTCAGCATCTACGACCAGCGCACCGGCGCGTTCGACTTCCACCGCGGTCCGGTATTCGCGAACATCGTTCTCGCCGACGAGATCAACCGCGCCAGCCCGAAGACGCAGGCGGCCCTGCTGGAGGTCATGGAGGAAGGTCGCGTCACCGTCGACGGCGAGTCGCACGAAGTCGGCCTTCCGTTCATGGTGATCGCGACGCAGAACCCGATCGAGCAGGCGGGCACGTACCGCCTGCCCGAGGCGCAACTCGACCGCTTCCTGCTCAAGGCATCCATCGGCTACCCCGACCACGCCTCGACGCTGCGGATCCTCGACGGCGCGGGTGTCAAGGCTCACGACGTGACGATCCCGCCGGTGGTCACCGCTGACGCGGTGCTCGAGATGGCGCAACTGGCCCGTACCGTGCATGTCGACCCGAGCGTCAACGACTACGTGTCGCGGCTGGTCGACGCCACCCGCAGTGCCACCGAGGTCCGCCTCGGCGTGAGCGTGCGTGGGGCTCTCGCGCTGGTGCGCAGTGCGAAGACCCTGGCTGCCGCGAGCGGCCGCCACTATGTAGTGCCCGACGACGTGAAGTCGCTGGCCGAGCCCGTGCTCTCGCACCGCCTCGTGCTCGACCCCGAAGCCGAGTTCGACGGCGTCACGCCCTCGAGCATCATCGGGCAGCTGCTGCTCGAGACCTCGCCCCCGAGCGACCGGCAAGCCGTGTGACGACCCCCAACCCGCTCCCACGTTCTCGCACCGGCGGCCGCAGCTCCGGCGCGGCCGAGCGCGACACGCAGACTCGCGACACCGTCGCGGGTCTCACCAACACGCGCACCCGCCTGG
>JBDTQN010000136.1:0-6960 GCA_039932215.1 Pseudolysinimonas sp.
ACGTGCACGACCTTGTCGAGCTGGTCGAGGCCGGTGACCCGCCGGTGCCGGCCGGGCACCTGGCGTGCGCCGTTCAGCTGGTTGGCCAGCACCTTGTACAGGATGTCGTTGACCAGGCTCGACTTGCCCGAACCGCTGACGCCCGTGACGCCCACGAAAGCTCCGAGCGGGAAGCTCACCGTCACATCCTGCAAATTGTTGGCCTTGGCCCCCTCGACCGTGATCTGGCGGGACTTGTCGATCGGGCGGCGCTTCTTCGGCATCTCGATCGAGCGACGGCCGGAGATGTAGTCGCCCGTGATGGAGAGCGGGTTCTCGAGCAGCGACTCGTACGAGCCCGAGTGCACCACCTCTCCCCCGTGTTCGCCCGCGCCGGGGCCGATGTCGACGATCCAGTCGGCGGTGCGGATGGTGTCTTCGTCGTGCTCGACCACGATCAGTGTGTTGCCGAGGCTCTTGAGCTTGACCAGGGTGTCGATCAGCCGCCGATTGTCGCGCTGATGCAACCCGATGCTCGGCTCGTCGAGCACATAGAGCACCCCGGTCAGTCCGGAGCCGATCTGGGTCGCGAGCCGGATGCGCTGCGCCTCGCCACCGGAGAGTGTCGCGGCGGCTCGCGCCATCGTGAGATAACTGAGGCCGACCTCGAGCAGGAACTCGAGGCGGAGGCGGATCTCGCGCAGCACCTGCGCGGCGATCTTCGCCTCCCGGTCGGTCAGCTGCAGGTCGTTCATGAAGTCGTACGCCTCGGACAAGCTCAACTCGGAGATCGCCGAGATGTTGTGCCCCGCGACCAGCACGGCGAGCACCTCGGGCTTGAGTCGCTGGCCGTCGCACACCGGGCACGGGATCTCACGCAGGTACTCGCCGTAGCGCTGCTGCGACCAGTCGCTCTCGGCCTCGCGGTACTTGCGCTCGATGTAGGGCATGACGCCCTCGAAGCCGGTCGTGTACTTCATGGTGCGGCCGTAGCGGTTGCGCCACTGCACCTGCACCTCGAAGTCGTTGCCGCGCAGGATCGACTGTTGCACCTCATCCGAGAGCTTGCCCCAGGGGGTGTCGAGGTCGAACTTCATGTCGCGCGACAGACCCTCGAGCAGACGCTGGAAGTAGCTGTACATGCCCTTTCCCGCCTGATTCCAGGGCAGGATGACGCCTTCGTTCAGGGTGAGACTCGCGTCGCCGACAAGCAGGTCGGCATCGACGGCCATCTTGGTGCCCAGGCCGGAGCACTCGGGGCAGGCGCCGAACGGGGCGTTGAACGAGAACGTGCGCGGCTCGATCTCGGTGAGCTGTACGGGGTGGCCATTCGGGCAGCTGAGCTTCTCGCTGAACGTGCGCAGCCCGGCCGGACCGTCGACGTCGACGTAGTCGATCGTGACGAGCCCCTTGCTCAGCCCCAGAGCCGTCTCGACCGAGTCGGTGAGCCGGGTGAGCAGATCATCGGCGGCGACGAGGCGGTCAACGACCACGGAGATGTCGTGCTTGATCTGCTTCTTGAGGATCGGCGGCTCGGTCAGCTGCACGACCTCACCATCCACCAGGGCGCGACTGTATCCCGACGCGGCGAGCTCACGGAACAGGTCGACGAACTCGCCCTTCTTCTGCGAGATCACCGGGGCGAGCACCTGGTAACGGGTACCGGTCTCGAGCTCCATGAGCTGGTCGGCGATCTGCTGAACCGTCTGGCGCTGGATCAGCTCACCGCACACCGCGCAGTGCGGCTCGCCGATGCGGGCCCACAGGAGGCGCATGTAGTCGTAGATCTCGGTGATCGTGCCGACGGTCGAGCGCGGATTGCGGTTCGTCGACTTCTGGTCGATCGACACCGCCGGGCTGAGGCCCTCGATGAAGTCGACATCGGGGCGGTCGACCTGCCCGAGGAACTGGCGCGCGTACGCGGACAGCGACTCGACGTAACGGCGCTGGCCCTCGGCGAAGATCGTGTCGAACGCGAGGCTCGACTTGCCCGACCCGGAGAGGCCGGTGAAGACGACCAGCGAATCCCGCGGGATCTCGAGGTCGACGTTCTTCAGATTGTGGACCCGCGCGCCGCGAACGCTGAGCTTCTGGTTTCCGGGCACAGGAGTGATCGACATGTCCTCCCAAGTCTACGGAGGCCACCGACATTCGGCTGGCGCGATCGGATCGCTACCGCACGTGCCCGGCGGTCTCCATTTGGCGGAGCTCCTTCTTGAGATCGCCCAGCTCGTCGCGGAGGCGGGCAGCGAGTTCGAACTTCAGCTCGGCGGCTGCGCTGAGCATCTGGTCGTTGAGGTCGCGGATGATCGTCTCGAGCTCGTTCGCGCCGGTCGCGCCGATGCCCTCGCGGCGCAGGTTCGGGGTCGGGGCACGCTTCTTGCCGTCGCGGCCGGCCAGCAGTGCGGCCGTGTCGGCACCCTCGCGCGCGAGCACGTCGGTGATGTCGGCGATCTTCTTGCGCAGGGCCGTCGGCTCGATGCCGTGCTCGGTGTTGTAGGCGACCTGCTTCTCGCGCCGCCGGGTGGTCTCGTCGATCGCCAGCTTCATCGAGTCGGTCAGCTTGTCGGCGTACATGTGCACCTCGCCGGACACGTTGCGCGCCGCACGACCGATCGTCTGAATCAGCGAGGTCGACGACCGCAGGAAGCCTTCTTTGTCGGCGTCGAGGATCGCGACCAGTGACACCTCGGGCAGGTCGAGCCCCTCTCGCAGCAGGTTGATGCCGACCAGCACGTCGTACACACCCGCGCGCAGTTCGGTCAGCAGTTCGACTCTGCGCAACGTGTCGACGTCGGAGTGCAGGTACCGCACACGCACACCGTGCTCGCCGAGGAAGTCGGTGAGCTCTTCTGCCATCTTCTTGGTCAGGGTGGTCACGAGCACCCGCTCGTTGCGTTCCGCCCGGATGTTGATCTCGTTGAGCAGGTCGTCGATCTGGCCCTTGCTGGTCTTGACCACGATCTGCGGATCGACGAGACCCGTGGGCCGGATCACCTGCTCGACGACGCTGCCGCCCGAGATACCCATCTCGTACCGACCCGGAGTCGCTGACAGGTAGACCTTCTGCCCGACGCGCTGGAGGAACTCCTCCCACCGCAACGGCCGGTTGTCGAGGGCGCTCGGAAGCCGGAACCCGTGCTCGACCAGCGTGCGCTTGCGGGAGGCGTCGCCCTCGTACATCGCGCCAATCTGCGGCACGGTGACGTGCGATTCGTCGATGACGACCAGGAAGTCGTCGGTGAAGTAGTCGAGCAGCGTGTTCGGCGGCTCGCCCGGCTGACGGCCGTCGATGTGCCGCGAGTAGTTCTCGATGCCGTTGCAGAAGCCGATCTGCTCCATCATCTCGATATCGAAGCTGGTGCGCATGCGCAACCGCTGCGCCTCGAGCAGCTTGCCCTGCTTCTCGAACAGCGCGAGCTGCTCGGCGAGTTCGACCTTGATCGACGCGATCGCGCGGTGCATGGCCTCGGGGCTGGCGGCGTAATGCGTCGCCGGGAAGACCGACACGGCATCCAGCTTCTTCAGCACGTCGCCCGTCAGCGGATGGAGCGTGTACAGCGCCTCGATCTCGTCGCCGAACATCTCGATGCGGACGGCGTGCTCTTCGTAGACCGGGATGATCTCGATGGTGTCGCCGCGCACCCGGAACTTGCCCCGCGAGAAGTCGACGTCGTTGCGTTCGTACTGCATGTTGAGAAAGCCGCGCACCAGCCTGTCGCGCGAGATGTGGTCGCCGACCTGCAGCGCCGACATGGCGCCCAGATACTCTTCTGCCGCGCCGAGACCGTAGATGCACGACACCGTCGAGACCACGACCACGTCGCGCCGGCTCAGCAGCGAGTTGGTCGTCGAGTGCCGCAGTCGCTCGACCTCGGCGTTGACCGACGAGTCTTTCTCGATGAAGGTGTCGGTCTGCGGGACGTAGGCCTCGGGCTGGTAGTAGTCGTAATAGCTGACGAAGTACTCGACCGCGTTGTTCGGCATCAGGTCGCGAAACTCAGTGGCCAGTTGCGCGGCGAGCGTCTTGTTGTGCGAGAGCACCAGGGTCGGTCGCTGCACCTGCTCGATCAGCCAGGCGGTGGTGGCCGACTTGCCGGTGCCGGTGGCACCCAGCAGCACCACGTCGGTCTCACCCGCGTTGATGCGGTGCGCGAGTTCGGAGATCGCCCCCGGCTGGTCGCCGCTCGGCATGTACTCGCTGATGACCTCGAAGGGCCGGACCGAGCGGGTGGGTTGCATGCCGTCCAGGCTACGCGGGGCCTCCGACAGCGCGCTGGACCAGCTCTTGCCACACCGCGTCGGCCTGCGACAGCGTCTCGTCGAGCGTGCCGCCCGATTCGATCACGATGTCGGCGATCGCCCGTCGCTCGGCCTCGGGCACCTGCGACCGGATGCGGTTCTCGGCCTCGGCGCGCGACATGCCCCGCAGTGAGACCATGCGTTCGATCCGCACATCCTCGGGCGCCGAGACCACGACGACCACATCGAATTCGGCCTTGCCGCGAGCCTCGGTGAGCAGCGGCACGTCGTACACGACGATCGCCGCGGGATCGGCCGCCGCCGCCTCGGCGAACCGGCGCTGCGACAGCTCCATCACTGCCGGGTGGGTGATCGAGTTCAGGATGCGGCGCTTGTCTTCGTCGGCGAAGACGATGGCTCCCAGCGCGGCGCGGTCGAGCCGCCCGTCGTCACCGACGACGCCGTCCCCGAACTCCTCGACGATGCGGGCCAGACCCGGGGTCTCGGGTTCGACCACCTCGCGCGCAATCAGGTCGGCATCCACCACCACGGCACCGTGCTCGGCCAGCCGCGCGGCGACGACCGACTTGCCCGACGCGATCCCGCCCGTCAGTCCTACGAGAAGCATGCGGATCCGACCAGAGGCATCCTCCGATCGTAGGCGCGCGACGGCTACCATGACGGCATGGAACTGCTCACCGGAGCGGGCCTTGCGACCGCAGCAGGCCTGAATGCGTACATCCCCCTGCTGCTCTTCGGTGTCGCGGCGCGGTTCCTCGACTGGGTGCAGCTGCCCCCCGCGTGGGCGTGGCTGTCGAACGAGTGGGTCATGCTCGTGATCGGCGTGCTGCTCGTGCTCGAGATCGTCGCCGACAAGATTCCCGCGGTGGACAGCGTCAACGACATCGTCCAGACGGTTGTCCGCCCGACGGCGGGGGGCATCCTGTTCGGTGCGGGCACCGGTTCGCAGACCGTCGCGGTCACCGATCCGGCCACGTTCTTCACGAGCAACGCGTGGGTGCCGGTCGCGATCGGCGTGGTGCTCTCGCTCGTCGTCCACGTGGGCAAGACGATGGCGCGGCCGGCTGCGAACGCCGCCAGCTTCGGGATCGCCGCACCGGTGCTGAGCACCGTCGAGGACGGCGTCAGCATCGCGCTGACCTTCTTCGCGATCGTGTTGCCGATCCTGGTCATCGTGGGCATAGCCGGCGTCGTGATCGGCGGGATCGCGCTCATCCGGCGGTCGCGCAAGCGCAAGCGGGTGAAGCGCGATGGGACGCCTGCAGTGCCCGTCGCACCCGCTTAGGCGCTCGTCAGCGCAGTATGCGCTCCAGGACTGCCGTCTGGTGGCGGTGCCCCAGCGTCTCGTAACCGACCACGATGACCGCGGGCGACAACGTGACGATGACGAGGCACACACCGATCGGGGCGCCCAGAACCGCAAGCATGACGGCGACCACCAGCATCACGATCGTGCCGCCGAGCAGTGCGACGTGGAGCGAGTCCCACTGGCGCACCAAATACGCGTAGAGAACCAGACTGATGAGCGAGAACACGAGTACCGGGATCGCGATAGCCAGAACCGCTCCGGTGACACCGACCTTGCTCTCCCCCTCGATCACGTACGCCACGACGTGCAGGCCGGCGCCGGCCGCGGCGATCGACGTGTAGAGGAGAACGTGGCCGTACCCCCAGACGAACACTCGGCCACGTTGGCGGGCCAATACATCCCCCGACGGTGCGATGAAGTATGTCCACCACAGTCCGAACGCGATGCCGATGCCGGCGAACGCCACAAGACCCGCTTGGACACTCCAGCCCTGGTGGTCGACCAGGCTTGCGACGCTGGCAACCGTGCCGAAGACGACCTCGCCGAACGCGATGATCGCGAGCAGCCCGTAGCGTTCCGCGATGTGATGCGAATGCCAGGGGACGCTGCCGACCTTGCGATCCACGACTATCGGCCCGCCCAGTTCGATCGCGTATAACAGAAAGGCGAACGGCACAAAGGTGGCGACATTCAGGTCGAGCACCGCCAGCACGACCCAGCCGAGTTGGGCGATCAAGATGAACGTCACGTAGCTCAGCGCGATGCGGCGGTGCTCAGGTGATTGCTTCGCGACGCGCAACCACTGAACGACCATGGCGACCCGCATGATCACGTACCCGGCGACGATCACGCCGTTGTCGAGCCGGTCACCCTCCAGCAGGGAGTCGAACAGCGGCGGGATGCCCAGCGCGAGCACGATGACGCCCACCATCTGAACCATAGTGGTGAGGCGGTAGAACCAGTCGTCGGTGTCGAACGCCGAAGCGAACCACGAGAAGTTGATCCAGGCCCAACAGATCGAGAACATGGCGAACGCGAAGCCGCCGAGTCCGACCGCGGTGTGATCGTCGGCGACCGCGTGGGCGAACTGGTCCGCCGCCTGGCCGAAGGCGACGACGAACGCGAGATCGAAGAGCAGCTCAAGCGGTGTCGCTCCGCGATGACTCTGTTCCGGGTCTCGCCCCGACATCCGGATCAGGCTGGGCACGCCTCACATCTTGCCAGAACCCCGCGCCGCCAATGCTCCCGCCTGGGTCAGGCGCGACCGGTGAAGCTGACGGCCACCTCGAAATACCCGTCGGTGCGAGTGAGGTGAAACAGGGTGATGGGCTGCCCGTCGCCTGGGTCGAGTTGCCAGTCCGTGATCCCGTTGGTGTCGTCGGTGAGTTGATAGCCGGCGGCCATCAAGG
>JBDTQN010000137.1:0-6838 GCA_039932215.1 Pseudolysinimonas sp.
AACGCGGATGCGGCGCGGGCCGTCTGGCGTGCGGCACGCGACGAACGGATCGGCAGCGCCGCCCCCGAGGCGTGAACTCCGACATCCTTCCGCAGTCTGTCAACCCGAATGCTGCCCTCGTTCGTCGCGCTAGTGACGCAACACTCAGACTTCCCCGACAACACGAGAGGCAGCCATCATGACCACCACCCATATCCCCACCGGCCCCAACAAGCTCGTCATCGCGCTCATCGCCGCAGGCTCCGCCCTGTTGCTCGTGATCGTCGCGATCGCGTTCCTCGTCCTGGGACGCTCCACCGCCGGCAGCGGCACTATCGCCGCCGACGAGCCCACCACCGTCCCCGAGTCCAGCCAGACTCCGGTCGCTCCCGTCGACGAGCCCGCCGACGCAACGATCGCGCAGCCCGCCACCCAGACCGGCGGCAACAGCGGCGGCGGCAACGCGCCCGCCCCGGTCGACAACTCGCTGCGCTTCACCAGCTTCAACGCCAACCTCCAGGTCGCGTGCGACAGCACCGGACAGGCCGAGTTCAAGGCGCAGCCGCAGATCTCGTGGACCGCTGTCAACGCGACGGCCGTCTACTGGACCCCCAGCAGCTCTGACGCCACCGGCGACAACGGCTACCAGGTCGGCGCCTCCGGCAACCAGAACACGATGTCCGATTCCAAGGGCCCGGGCGAGCGCTACGAGTTCCCGTGCAACCACCGCCAGACGTTCGACACCACGATCACGATCTACGGTGCCAACGGCCAGAAGGTCAGCAAGCACGTCACCTTCACCGACGTCAACTGGAACACCGGCGGAGACGACGACCAGGACTGAGTCGCACCCTGGTTGAGGGCGGGGCCGTGCATCGCGCACGGCCCCGCTTCGCTGTGCCCGATGGCGGGATCGTCTACACTCGCCATTCGTGTCATTGAAATGGGTCGGGAAGCCGCGCGAGAAGCTGCTGCGGCGTCTCGTCTTCTCTGCGAAGGAACGCTGCGAGTGCGGCGCCGGCCTCGCCTACGACCGCCGCGCCGGTCAACCGATCTGGGACTGCAGCGCCATCCTCCTGGGCGACGCGCTGCTCGTAGCAGGTGAGCGCGGGGTCGCCAACCACCGCTCCCCCTGCGGCTACTACGAGATCGTTTCGGAGCGCAACGGCGCCGCCGACGGCGCCACCACCCGCCCCGCCTGACCGGGTTCGCTCATGGACGACGCCGAGGTTCGGGCCGCGCACGATGCCGGCCTACCGCACCCGCCGCATCCGGCACCGCTCGACGACGACCCGCCTCGCCGCGAACCCACCGATGCCGAGCGCCTGTGGGAGTTGCGCGATCGCGGCTACCTCGACGACGCCACCTATGCCGCCGAACTCGAGAAGCTGACCTAGGGCCGCTGCTGGAACCGCAACGCGTTGCCTGCCGGGTCGCGGAACGCGCAGTCGCGGACGCCCCAGAACTGATCCATCGGCTCTTGCAGAACCTCGGCTCCGGCCGCGCGCAGCTTCTCGAACGTCGCGTCGCAGTCATCGGTGGCGAAGATGATGCGCCCGAGCACGCCCTTGGCGAGCAGGTCGCTCAGCACCTCTCGGTCGCCGGGTGCTCCCGCCCCGACCGACTCGAGCACGACGACCACGTCGGGCTGCGACGCGGTGCCGATCGTGATCCAGTGCATGCCCTCGAGTTCGACGTCGTTGTAGACCTCGTAGCCGAGCGCGTCGCGATAGAAGCCGAGGGCGGCATCCACGTCATCGATGGGGATGAAGGTCTGGGCGACGGTGATGGTTGTCATGCGGGCAACGCTACGCACCCGGATGCGGCGAGCGCTTCTCCGTTTCTGCTCGCTATCGCTGCGGCCGGGTCTGGATCTTCGCGAAATAGCTCGGGATGTCGCGGAAGCCCTCGTGGTCACGGGCGCGATAGGCGCTGGGCGTCTCGCCCACCAGTTCGGTGAAGCGCGAACTGAACGAGCCGAGCGACGTACAGCCGACGGCGACGCACACGTCGGTCACGCTCAGCTCGCCGCGGCGCAGCAGCTCTTTGGCCCGCTCGATGCGCCGCGTCATGAGGTAGCTGTAGGGCGTCTCGCCGAACGCCTCGCGGAACGACCGCGAGAAGTGGCCTGCCGACATGAGGGCGCCGGCGGCGAGGGACGGCACGTCGAGCGGGTCGGCGAACTCCCGGTCCATGCGGTCGCGGGCCCGGCGCAGCAGCACCAGATCCTCACGCCTCATTCGGCCAGGCTAGCCCGCTCGGGTCAGACGGTGCCGCACTCCTCGCAGAACCACGTCGGGTCGTCCTGGATGGAGTGGAAGTCGAGCGGCTCGTGGCAGATGTCGCACTGGGGCCAGGTGAACTCGTGGTCGTGTGCGGCGTCCAGTACGTGCGCGCGGCGGCTCTGCGGCGTGCGGTCGTGTGTGTCGGACATGCTTCGGACGCTACGCCCGTGCCGACCACCCCGGCAGCCCCGCGTTCGGGCGACCCTCAGGCGGGGGGCGAGCTATGCGGACGGAGCCTGCAGCAGGCTGACGGGGTCGACGCCCATGCGCCCGGCGAGCCGCTCGAGCGAGCGCAGGGTGAGGTTGCGTTCGCCGCGTTCGACACCACCCATGTAGGTGCGGTGCACGCCGAGGGCGTCGGCCAGTTCTTCCTGGCTGATGCCCTTTGCCTTGCGATAGGCCCGGATGTTGACCCCGGCGATGCGCTGCAGTTCACCCTCCATGGGTCAACGATCTCGAAATGCTACTTGAACGTCTACATACTGATGAGTATTATTGTCGACGAGGGAACCTCGGTACGTGCACCCCGCGGGCCGGGGTTCCCTCGATTCCTGCCCCCACCATCCCTTCACTCCTCGCGCGGAGCCGGGTTCTTCCCACGTGACAGAACGATGTCGCTGTCCGGACCTAGCCTGCAGCCATCGATCGAGGAGGCAGCCGCATGCACTACCCGCGTCCCACCCTGTGCCCGGCGTGGTGCGTCGCCGACCATTCCGTCGATGACGAGGGCGGCCGGCGCCGGCACCGGGGCGCCACCGTGACGGTTGCGGGGATCGCCATCCGCGGCGGACCGCCGCACGATGTCCGCGCCGTCGAACTGCTGATCGAGCTGCACGCCAACGATGCCGACCCATTGGTCGCGATCTACATCGGCGACGGCGAAGAGGGGCTCGACCTGACGACCGAGACGGCATCGCGCCTCGTGCGTCGCCTGATCGAGACTCTGCAGACCGCGGGGGCGGCAGCCGTGTAAGCGGTCAGCCCGCCAGCGTCGCGCCGAACAGCAGCCCGAGCAGGTAGGTGGCGGTGGCCGCGCCGAATCCGATCGCGAGCTGCCGCAACGCGCGCTTGAGCGGGGACGCACCCGACAGCACGCCGACGATCGCGCCCGTGCCCATGAGCGCGAGGCCGACGGCCCCGCCTGCGATCGCCACCGCCGTGAAGCCGGATGCGCCGAAGAGGTAGGGCAGCACGGGAATCAAAGCTCCCGACGCGAAGAAGAGGAAGCTCGAGATCGCGGCACCCCATGCCGACCCGAGAGCGTCGGCCTCGTCGACGCCCGCGGCATCCGGATCGTCGTTGTCGAGGTGGCGGGTCGCGAGCACCTCGGCGGCCTGCGCGGCCGCCTCGCGCTCGGACATGCCGCGCGCCCGGTAGACGAGGGCGAGCTCGTTGGCGTCGACGTCGAGGTGCGCGAGCGCAGCCTGCGACGCGGGGTCGGGGCGGGATGCATCGAGCAGTTCGCGCTGCGACCGCACCGAGACGTACTCCCCCGCACCCATCGACAGGGCGCCGGCCAGCAGCCCGGCGATGCCCGTGAACAGCACCGTGACCGGAGGGACCCCGGTCGCACCGATGCCGAGCACGAGGGCCAGATTGCTCACCAGGCCGTCGTTGGCACCGAGCACCGCGGCGCGGAAGCTGCCCGCCGCACGCGTCCGCCCGCGTGCCGCGAGACCGCGCACCACCTCGCCGTGGATGCGCTCGTCGGCCGCCATGCGGTCGGTCGCATCCGCATCGTCGTCGTACGGAGAACGCGCCTCGGCACGCTGTGCCAGTGCCAGCACGAACAGGCTGCCGAAGTGCCTCGCCAAGAAGACGAGCACGCGGGTGCGCACGTCGGTGCGCGGAGTTCCGGCACGATCCCCGAGCAGTTCGAGCCAATGCGCCTCGTGGCGCCCCTCGGCGTCGGCGAGACCGAGAAGGATCTCTCGCTCCTGGCCGGTCTTGCGTTCGGCGAGCTCACGGTAGACGGCCGCCTCGGCGCGCTCGTCAGCCAGATACTTGCGCCAGCGACGCAGGTCGGCGGGGCGGGGGGACGATGCGCGTGCCATGCCTAGCCGTTCGGGCCGCGGTAGCCGAGGCCCCACGAGCCGGACCAGTCGGCGCCCGGTTCGATCCAGATGAGCCCCTGACCGGTGTTGAGGGCGTCAGGCGGGGCGGTCATCGGTTCGACCGCAACCGCGGTGCCCAAGCCGTCGGGGCGCGGGAACGACGATGTCGTGAACACCTGCAGGTAGCCCCAGTCGAGGTCTTGCCACAGGGTGGTTCGTGCGCCGTCGGGCGCCTCCAGCCAGGCGCTGACGCCCCGGCCGTCGACCGGGTACGCGTGGGTGAGCGATCCGTATGCGGTGTCGAGCTCGAGGCTGCCGACCACAGGACCGTGACGCAGATCAGACAGGGTGCCCTCGACGGGCGATTCGGCGGTGGGGTTGAGCCGTTCGTCGACCTCGAAGTAGGTGGCCGCAGGCACCGTCAGGGTGAGTTGCTCGACCGGGTTGTCGCCGACGCGCAGGAATGGGTGCGTCCCGACCGCGTACGGCGCCCGCCGGGCGCTGACGTTGGTGGCGGCATGCGTGACCCGGATGCCGTCATGCGTGAGTGCGTACGTGACGCTGGTCTCGAGGGCGAACGGCCAGCCGTGCTGGGGCGCAATGAATGCGCTCAGGGTGACTTCGTCATCCGACCGGGCGAACACCTCGTAGTCGGCGAACTGCAGCAGCCCGTGCAAGGCTCCCCCACGGTCCGGTTCGGTGATGTCGAGCTGCTGCGCTGTGCCATCCAGCATCCACTTCGCGTCGCGCACCCGGTTCGGCCAGGGCGCGAGCACGATCCCGTTGCAGAACGGCGGCAGGTCGTCGTCGAGACGCGGCTCGGTAAGGGCCGCCCCTGCGACGGTCAGCGAGCGCAGGGCGGCGGCGACGGTGTCGATCTCGGCCCTCACGGCGCCCGACTCGAGGAGGATGTGCACGAACTCAGCCTAGGTCGCGGGCGTGTACCGCACGCCCCACGAGGCCTGCCACTCGCCACCCGGCGGGATCGTGCTGAGTCCGCGGCGCGAGTTCAGCGCATCCGGCGCGGCCGACATCGGCTCGATGGCCACGGCGAGACCCTCACCATCCTCCCGAGGGAACGACGCCGGCGTGTACACCTGGATCCACGAGAACTCTTCGTCGAGCCAGAGCGCGAGGCGCGAACCGTCAGAGGATTCGAGCCACGCCACCTCCGACCGGCCGATGAAGGCCTCACTGTCGCCGTAGGCGACGTTGACGTCGATGTCGGCCAGGAGGCGGGGGGTTCGCAGGTCGAACGGCGTCCCCGAGACCGGGCGGATGCGGACCGGAATGAGACGCTCGTCGAGCTCGAGGTACTCGGGTCGGTCGAGCGTGAGGGTGAGTTGTTCGACCGGCGTCTCGCCGATGCGGAAGTACGGATGCGCGCCGACGGCCCAGAGCGCCGGGCCGTGACCGGTGTTGCGGGCGCCGTGCGTGACGGTCAGGCCGTCCGGCTCGAGCTGGTAGCGCACCCAGGTCTCGAGGGCGAAGGGCCAGCCGTGCTGGGGCGCGATGAACGCGCCGAGTGTCACGGCATCCGGAGCCTGCTCGATCACCCGGTAGGCGGTGTTGCGCAGCAGCCCGTGCGACGCGTTGCCGAGCGCCGGCTCGGTGAGGTCGAGCTGCTGGGTCTCGCCGTCGAGTTGCCAGCGGCCGTCGCGCACGCGGTTCGGCCACGGCGCCAGCACGATGCCGCAGCCCATCGGCGGCAGGCCGTCGACCGGAACAGTCTCGGTGAGTCGGATGCCGTCGACCGTCAGCGAGCAGAGCACCGCCGCGACCAGCCCGATCTCGGCCTGAGCGGTGTCGTTGTGCAGCACGATGCGGGAACGGCTGAACGGGGCCGGCGCGTCGCTGCTCACGGTTCCACCCTAGGCCGCGACCACATCGAGACCGGCGATCCGCAGCGCATCGACCGCGCCGACGGGCGCCTCTCCCGCGGTGACGAGCTGGTCGAAGTCGCCGAGCGCACCGATGACCGCCGGGTCGGTGTGGCCCAACTTTCCGCCGTCGGCGACGAGCACCGATCGGGCGGCGGCTCGCATCGCCAGGGTCTTGATCTCGGCCTCGGGCAGGTTGACGTTGGTCACTCCGTGTGAGGCGTGGATGCCGTTGCAGCCGATGAACGCGATGTCGAATCTCAGCGCGGCCAGCATCGCGGCGGCGAACGGATTCACCAGCGAATGCTGGAGCGGACGCAGCGTGCCGCCGGTGACGACCACTTCGAGGCGAGGGATGCCGGGCTCGAGCGCCAGCGCGATAGTGAGTGCGCTCGTGACGACGATGACATCGCGAAGTTCGCGTCGCAGCAGCAGCGCCTCGGCGACCGCGAGCGCGGTGCTGCCGGCGTCGAGGTACACGCAGTCGCCCGACGACACGAGTCGTGCCGCGGCGACACCGATGGAGTGCTTCGCGTCGGCGCGCTGGTCGCGGGTGGACTCGACGGACGATTCACGCGTGAGCGCGTCGGCGGGCATGGCGCCGCCGTGCACCCGCACCGCCTGCCCCTCGCGCTCGAGG
>JBDTQN010000138.1:0-6807 GCA_039932215.1 Pseudolysinimonas sp.
TCATCACCAGGTCGAGCGCGTAGTACTCGTTGAAGAAGTTGACGCCCAGCTTCACGCAGTTCTGGAACAGCGTCTGCAGGATCATGTGGCCGGTGCGGTCGGCCGCGTAACACGCCCGGCGCACAGGTGCCTTGCCATGGTCGCGGGTGTGACCGCCGAAGCGACGCTGGTCGATCTTGCCGTCTGGCGTGCGGTTGAACGGGAGTCCCATGTTCTCGAGGTCGAGGACCGCGTCGATGGCCTCTTTCGCCAGAATCTCTGCGGCATCCTGATCGACCAGGTAGTCACCGCCCTTGACGGTGTCGAACGTGTGCCACTCCCAGCTGTCTTCTTCGACGTTGGCCAGCGCCGCGGCCATGCCGCCCTGCGCGGCACCGGTGTGCGAACGCGTCGGGTAGAGCTTGGTGATGACCGCGGTACGCGCCTTCGGACCCGCTTCGATCGCGGCGCGCATGCCGGCACCGCCGGCACCCACGATGACCACGTCGAACTGGTGGTAGTGGACGCCGTCGATGACGTCCCCGTCGTTGAACTCCATGTTGTTGTTAGACACAGTTAGCTGCAGGCCTCGATCAATGCGTCGACTTCGGAGCCGCCGATGCACGGGTCGAACGTGGTGAGCACGAGCGTCCCGAGAGCCAGCAGCACGATCGTCGCGCCGGCGAGCGCGACAAGAAGGAGGACGCGCAGCTTGCCGCGCGCGTAGTCGTTGACGAGCGTGCGCATGCCGTTGGCGCCGTGGATGAGGGCCAGCCAGAGCAGCAGGGTGTCCCAGACGATCCAGAAGGGCTGGGCGAGCTTGCCGGCGACGAAGGCGAAATCGATGGCCTTCACGCCCTCACCGAGGAACAGGTTCACGAGCAGGTGGCCGAAGATCAGCACGACCAGCAACACGCCCGAGAAGCGCATGTACAGCCAGCCCCACTTCTCCCAGTTCACGCCGCGGCGACGCACGGGGCGTGAGCGCGGTGCCTCAATCGTGGTGCTCATCACTCGCCTCCGAACACGTGCATCAGGTGGCGCGGGGCGAACCCGATCATCAGCAGCACCCAGAGCCCGATGGCGATCCAGAACATCAGCCGCTGGTGCTTGACGCCCCAGCTGGTGAAGTCGATCGCGATGATGCGCAGGCCGTTGAGGGCGTGCAAGCCGATGGCGGCGACCAGCGCCAGCTCACCGAGGCCCATGATCGGCGTCTTGTAGGCGCCGATGACGTTCGTGTACGCGTCGGCGTCGAGGCGGATCAGCGACGTGTCGAGGATGTGCACCAGGAGGAAGAAGAAGATCGCGGTACCGGTGATGCGGTGCAGGACCCACGACCACATGCCTTCGCGACCCCGGTACAGAGTGCCTGCCGGGCGCTTGGGCGCTCGGATTCTGGGCAATGTGGCGGTCCCGGATCGCGCTGCTGGGCTCGACACGGTGCTCCTTTTCGATTCCGGAAACGATCGCCGCGGTGGCACGTCGGTCGAAGCGTCAAACGGACACGTTCAGTCTAGGCCGGGTCAACGTAGGGTTGCTGCCATGGGCGCTCCTCGCGATTCGACCGCACCGCTCGACCGCTTCTACAGCGTCATTCCCGCCGGGGGGATCGGCTCGCGGCTCTGGCCCCTGTCGCGTGCTGACGCACCGAAGTTCCTGCACGACCTCACCGGCTCGGGAACCACGCTGCTGCGCGCCACGTGGGAACGGCTCGCGCCGCTCTCGGGTGAGCAGCGCATCATGGTCGTCACGGGGCGAGCCCACCGTGCCGCCGTCGAGGAACAACTCCCCGAGTTGGCGGACGCCAACGTCGTGCTCGAGAGCGAGCCGCGCGAATCGTCGGCCGCCATCGGTCTGGCCGCCGCCATCCTGGCCCGCCGTGAGCCGGACGTGATCATCGGCTCGTTCGCAGCTGACCACGTGATCGGCGATGTGGCGGCGTTCGGCGCGACGGTGCGTCAGGCGGTCGCCGCGGCGGATGCCGGGTACATCGTCACGATCGGCATCACCCCGACCGAGCCGGCGGTGGGCTTCGGCTACATCCACTGCGGCGACGGCATCGACCTCGACGACGCCCCCGACGCCCGGATGGTGCAGAGCTTCGTCGAAAAGCCCGACCTGGCGACAGCCGAGCGCTATGTCGCCAGCGGCGAGCACCTCTGGAACGGCGGCATGTTCATCGCTCGCGCCGACCGCCTGCTCGATCAGATGCGCGCCTCCGAACCGGCCCTCGTCGCGGGACTCGAAGAACTCGCCTCGGCCTGGGACGACCCCGCGACCCGTGGACCCGCGGTCGACCGGATCTGGCCGGGGCTACGCAAGATCGCGATCGACTACTCCGTCGCCGAACCCGCCGCGGCCGCCGGGCACCTCGTCGTGATCCCGGGTGACTTCGACTGGGACGACGTGGGCGACTTCGCCTCCATCGCCAAGCTGCAGTCCGGGGGCCGCAAAGCCGACCTCGCGATCCTGGGCGAGAACGCGCGGGTGCTGGCCGACTCATCCAGCGGCATCGTGATCAGTCAGACCGACCGCATCATCTCGCTGATCGGGGTGCAGGACATCGTCGTCGTCGATACGCCCGACGCGCTACTGGTGACCACCAAAGCCAACGCGCAGCGGGTGAAGAGCGTCGTCGACGCGCTCAAGCTGAGCGGGCGTTCCGAGGTGCTCTAGCGGGGATCCGATGCCCGGGACGGGCGTCGGCGCTGGCGTCGCGGTGAAGGCCAGAAAAGGCCTTCACTCCCAGCTCCAGCGCGCAGGTGAGCGCAACATTTCCATTTCATTACGCATCGGGGGCGCGTTTGTAACGCTTATGCGGCGGACGCTCGGTCGGTATCGGAACGACGCGTCACATTGGGTAACGTTGTGCCAATTCGCGCGGCATCCTGCCGCTGCGTGATCTTGGAGGACACAGTGACATTCACTAAGCGCAAGGCCGCATTCGCCGGCCTCGCAGCGATCGGCGCCAGCGCGCTCGTGCTGACCGGTTGCGCCGCAGCCCCGACCGAAGACGACCCAGACACCGGCGCATCGGACTTCATCCCCTGCATGGTCTCGGACTCGGGCGGATTCGACGACCACTCGTTCAACGAGCTCGGGCTGGCCGGTCTGACCGCGGCCGCCGACGAGATCGGCGCGACGCCCAACTCGGTCGAGTCCGCGAGCGAAGACGACTTCGCCCCGAACATCGAGGCGCAGATCGGTGAAGGCTGCAACCTGATCGTCACCGTCGGCTTCCTGCTCTCGTCCGCGACCCTCGAGGCCGCCGCTGCCAACCCCGACATCGAGTTCGCGATCGTCGACGACGGCCTCGACGCCGACTTCAACGGGGTCCCGGATGTCGACAACGGCAAGCCGATCCTGTTCGACACCGCCCAGGCCGCGTTCCTCGCGGGCTATGCGGCTGCCGCCTACTCGAAGACCGGCGTCGTCGGCACCTTCGGTGGCATCCCGATCCCGCCGGTGACCATCTTCATGGATGGCTTCGTCGACGGCGTCGCGTACTACAACGAGCAGAAGGGCACGAACGTCGTGGCCGTCGGCTGGGACAAGGCAGCGCAGACGGGTACCTTCACCGGTGGCTTCGCCGCCGGTGTCGAGGCCAAGACCGCCGCACAGGGCCTGCTCGACCAGAACGCCGACGTGATCCTCCCCGTGGGCGGACCGATCTACCAGTCCGCTGCTGAGGCGATCCGCGACAAGGGTGGCGACATCGCCCTCATCGGTGTTGACGCCGACGTGTACAACACCGACCCGACGGTCGCCGACCTCCTCCTCACCTCGGTGATGAAGGGTGTCGACTCCGGCGTGCACGACGTTGTCGTGGCTGCGGCCAGCGGCGACTTCGACAACACCCCGTACGTCGGAACGCTCGAGAACAACGGTGTCGGCCTCGCGCCGTTCCACGACTTCGAGTCGAAGGTTCCGGCGGAGCTGCAGGGTGAGCTCGACGACCTCAAGGCCGCGATCATCGCGGGCGATGTCGAGGTCTCCTCGCCGTCGACCCCCGGCCAGTAGTCGATAGCTGAATGAACCGGGGAGGCTGGAGACAGCCTCCCCGGTTTCTTTCCCCCTGAACTCACCACGACATAGATTGACTTCATGAAGCTCGAACTCCGCGGTATCACCAAGCGGTTCGGCACTCTCGTCGCAAACGATCACATCGACCTCATCGTCGAGCCCGGTGAGATCCACTGCCTCTTGGGCGAGAACGGTGCCGGCAAGTCCACTCTGATGAACGTCCTCTACGGCCTGTACTCGGCCGACGAAGGCGAGATCCTCCTCGACGACGAGGTGCAGCATTTCGCCGGCCCCGGTGACGCGATGAATGCGGGAATCGGCATGGTGCACCAGCACTTCATGCTCATCCCGGTGTTCACCGTCGCCGAGAACGTCATGCTCGGCAATGAGCCGACGAAGATCGGCGGACGCCTCGACCTCGACGCCGCCCGCGCGAAGGTGCGCGAGATCTCGGCCCGGTTCGGCTTCGACCTCGACCCCGACTCCCTGATCGAAGACCTGCCGGTCGGCGTTCAGCAGCGCGTCGAGATCATCAAGGCACTGTCGCGCAACGCGAAGGTGCTCGTGTTCGACGAGCCCACCGCCGTGCTGACCCCGCAAGAGACCGACGAACTGATGGCGATCATGCGCCAGCTCAAAGACGAGGGCACCGCGATCGTGTTCATCACGCACAAGCTGCGGGAGGTGCGCGAGGTCGCCGACAAGATCACGGTCATCCGGCTCGGCAAGGTGGTCGGTGAGGCCAAGCCCACCGACACCAACGCGCAGATGGCCTCGATGATGGTCGGCCGCGCTGTCGAGCTGATGATCGAGAAGTCGAAGGCCAAGCCGGGCGACGCCGCTCTCGTGGTGAACGACCTCTCGGTCATCGACTCGCGCAGCCAGTACGTCGTCTCGCACGTCTCGTTCGAGGTGCGCCGCGGCGAGATCCTCGCCATTGCCGGCGTGCAGGGCAACGGGCAGACCGAACTGACCGAGGCGATCATGGGGCTGCAGCCGCGGCTCGAAGGGTCGATCTCGCTCGACGGGCACAGTCTGGTCGGGCACAGCACGCGCCGGGTTCTGGATGCCGGGGTCGGCTTCGTGCCCGAGGATCGCACCGAAGACGGGCTGATCGCCGAATTCACGATCGCCGAGAACCTGATGCTCGACCGCTCGCACAGTGAGCCGTTCGTGAAGGTAGGCACGCTGCAGCTCGACACCCTGGCGACGTTCGCCGAAGAGAAGGTCGTCGAGTTCGACGTCCGCGCTCAGGGCATCTACACCCACGCCGGCCGGCTGTCGGGTGGCAACCAGCAGAAGGTGGTGCTGGCGCGTGAGCTGAGCCGCGAACTGCGGCTGTTCGTCGCTGCGCAGCCCACCCGTGGACTCGATGTCGGGTCGATCGAGTTCGTCCACACCCGCATCGTCGCCGCGCGTGACGCCGGCACTCCGGTGATCGTGGTGTCGACCGAACTCGATGAGGTCGCCGCACTCGCCGACCGCATCGCGGTCATGTACCGGGGAGGGATCGTCGGTATCGTGCCGGGCGACACCCCGCGTGAGGTGCTCGGCCTGATGATGGCCGGCGAGGTTCCCGAGGGGGTGGCGGCATGACCGACGAGCCGAACACTCCGAAGGTGCCGAAAGAGAAGGCGCAGAAGCAGGTCCCGCCGAAGGGACAGGTGCTTCCTGATCTGGAGCCGGGTCAGACCGGTGCGATGACGGTGCCGGAGGCGCCGCGGTCGAACCAGGTGATCAAAGAGATCCTCGGCGGCAACGCCATGGTCTCGGTTCTGGCGATCGTTCTCGCCCTGGTCGTCGGCGCGATCCTCATCGTCTTCACCGACCCCGATGTGCAGGCGGCGACCGGCTACTTCCTCTCTCGACCCGCCGACCTGTTCAAGGCGATCGGCAACTCGATCGGTGGCGCGTATTCGGCGCTGTTCCAGGGTTCGGTCTTCAACTGGAAGCGTGACGGCTTCGCCGACCAGATCAAACCGCTGACCGAGACCCTCACCTTCGCCACCCCGCTGATCGCGGCCGGCCTCGGTGTGGCGTTGGCGTTCCGCGTCGGCATGTTCAACATCGGCGGTCGCGGTCAGATCATCATCGCGGCGGCGGTCGCGGGGTGGATCAGCTGGTCGTTCCCGATGCCGTTCTTCATCCACATGTTGGTCTGCGTCGTCGGCGCGATCGTGGGTGGCGCGTTCTGGGGCGGGATCGTCGGCTTCCTCAAGGCGCGCACCGGCGCGCACGAGGTGATCGTGACGATCATGCTGAACTACGTCGCCTTCTACCTGGTCGGCTTCCTGCTGCGCACCCCCGGTGCCCTGCAGGCACCCGGGTCGAACAACCCGAAGTCACCCCCGGCGCTCGAAACGGCGGTCATGCCGAACCTGTCGGATCTGCTGGGCGTCGGAACCTACCGGCTGCACTTCGGATTCATCCTGGTGATCCTGGCGACGATCTTCGTCTGGTACATCCTCAACCGATCGAGCATCGGGTTCCGGTTCCGTGCGGTCGGCGAGAACCCCAACGCGGCGAAGGTCGCGGGCATCGACGTCAAGCTGGTCTACATCCTGGCCATGGTGATGTCGGGTGGCCTGATCGGTCTCGCCGGCGCCTCGCAGGTGCTCGGCACGACGACGTCGGGCTTCTCGGCCGGGGTCGACGCCGGCATCGGGTTCGATGCGATCACGGTCGCGCTGCTGGGTCGCTCGAAGCCCTGGGGCGTGTTCTTCAGCGGCATCCTGTTCGGTGCCCTGAAGGCGGGCGGCTACACGATGCAGGCGTCGCAGGGCGTGCCGATCGACATCATCC
>JBDTQN010000139.1:0-6689 GCA_039932215.1 Pseudolysinimonas sp.
ATGGAGCACTGGACCGCCGGCCTGCTCGCCACCATGCGCGAGCTGACGCTGTTCTTCGCCCCGAACATCAACTCGTACAAGCGCTACGTCGAGGGCAGCTTCGCGCCCACCGCGGTCGCTTGGGGGCTCGACAACCGCACCTGCGCGCTGCGCATCGTCGGCCACGGCCAGAGCCTGCGGGTCGAGAACCGCGTGCCCGGCGGCGACGTGAACCCGTATCTGGCCGTCGCCGCGATCATTGCCGGGGGCCTGTACGGCATCGAGAACGAGCTCGAACTCGAGCCGATGCTGACCGGCAACGGCTACACCTCTGACGGGCCGCGCGTGCCGTCGACCCTGCGTCAGGCGACCGAGTTGTTCGATGCGTCGGCGGTGGCCAAAGCCGCGTTCGGCGACGATGTCGTCGCTCACTATCTGAACAACGCACGCGTGGAACTGGCCGCCTACGACGCGGCCGTCACCGACTGGGAGCGGGTCCGTGGCTTCGAGCGGTTCTGAGAGAAAGCCCCTGATCGGGCTCACGAGTTACCGGCAGCGCGCGCAGACCGGAGTGTGGGACGTGCAGGCGTCGTTCCTGCCCGCCGTCTACATCGACGCGGTCACGAAGGCCGGGGGCATCGCCGTGCTGTTGCCGCCGCAGGAACCCGCCGACGCGTCCGTCGCGGCCGACGTGGTCGCCTCGCTCGACGGCGTGATCGTGACCGGCGGCGGCGACGTCGCCCCCGAACGCTATGGCGCCGAGCGGCACGAGAAGACCGATCCGGCGAATGTGATGCGCGACGCCTGGGAAGACGCGATCCTCGGCGCTGCGATCGAGCAGGAGGTGCCGTTCCTCGGCATCTGCCGCGGCCTCCAGGTGCTGAACGTCAACCGCGGCGGCACCCTGACGCAGCATCTGCCCGACGTGGTCGGCGACGATCGCTACAACAAGGGCGGCGGCGAGTTCTCGGTCAACCGTGCCGACATCGAGGGTGGCAAGCTGGCCGACCTGCTCGACGGCGACGAGGCACTCGATGTGAAGAGCTACCACCATCAGGCGGTTCAGGATGTCGGGGCGGGCCTGCGCGTGACGGCCCGCTCCGGCGACGGCACCATCTATGCCATCGAACTCGACCACGTGCCGTTCGGCGTCGCCGTGCAGTGGCATCCCGAAGAGGACGCCATCGAAGACGCCCGGCTGTTCGAGGGCTTGGTCGCTGCGGCACGCGAGCATCGGAAGGTGCGCTCATGAGTTCGACGACTCTGATCAACCCCTCCGACGAGACGGTGCTGCAGGAGGTCGAGCACACCAGTCTCGAGCAGGTGGATGAGGCGGTCGCCCGCGCGGTCGCCGCACAGCGGTCGTGGGCGGCCCTGGCCCCCGCCGATCGGGCTGCCGCGTTGCGACGTTTTGCCGCGACAGTCGACGCGCACATCGAGGAGCTCGCGCAGCTCGAGGTGCGTAACTCAGGACATCCGATCGGTTCGGCACGGTGGGAGGCCTCCCACGTTCGTGATGTCCTGAATTACTACGCCGGCGCGCCCGAGCGGATGATCGGCCAGCAGATCCCGGTCGCCGGCGGCATCGACATCACGTTCCATGAGCCGCTCGGCGTGGTCGGCGTGATCGTGCCCTGGAACTTCCCGATGACGATCGCCTCGTGGGGCTTCGCCCCGGCGCTCGCCGCGGGCAACGCCGTGCTGCTGAAGCCGGCCGACTGGACGCCGCTCACCGCGATCCGGCTCGGCGAACTCGGGCGGGAGTCGGGTCTGCCCGACGGCCTGTTCCAGGTGCTGCCCGGTCGCGGGTCGGTCGTGGGGGAGCGGTTCGTCACGCACCCGCAGGTCGCCAAGATCGTGTTCACCGGGTCGACCGAGGTCGGCAAGCAGGTGGCCGCCGGCTGTGCGGCCCTCGTAAAACCCGTCACCCTCGAGCTCGGCGGCAAGAGCGCGAACGTCGTGTTCGCCGACGCCGACCTCGAGAACGCGGCCGCCACGGCACCGGGCTCGGTGTTCGACAACGCCGGGCAGGACTGCTGCGCCCGCAGCCGCATCCTGGTCGAGAGGAAAGTGCTCGACCGGTTCCTCGAGCTTCTGGAGCCGGCAGTGGCCGGCTTCAAGGTAGGCAGCCCGGCCGACGAAGACACGGAGATGGGCCCGCTGGTGAGCGCGGCGCACCTCGCCAGTGTTCAGGAGTTCCTCGACGGCCCGGATGCCGTGGTCGCATTCCGCGGTTCGGCGCCCGAGGGTCCCGGGTTCTGGATGCCGCCGACCGTGCTGCTGCCGGCATCCCGCACCGACCGCGTCGCGACGGAAGAGATCTTCGGCCCGGTGGTCAGCGTGCTGCCGTTCGACGACGAGGCAGATGCGATCGCTCTCGCCAACGACAGCATCTACGGCCTCTCGGGCTCGATCTGGACAGGCGACCTCGGGCGCGGAATCCGGGTAGCCCGCGGCGTGCAGTCGGGCAACCTCAGCGTCAACTCACATTCGAGCGTGCGCTACACCACCCCGTTCGGCGGCATGAAGCAGAGCGGCCTCGGCCGCGAACTCGGACCGGACGCCCCCTTCGCCTTCACCGACACCAAGAACGTCTTCTTCGCCTCCGGTGATTGAGCCTGTCGAAATCGAAAGGAATCCCATGGACCTCACGAAGCGCATGGCCGGGAAGGTCGCCGTCATCACGGGTGGCACCGGAGGCATCGGGTTCGCCACGGCGAAGCGCTTCGCGGCCGAGGGCGCGACCGTCGTGATCGGCGACGTCGTCGACGCGGCGAAGGGCGAGGCCGCCGCCGCCGAGGTGGGCGGACTCTATGTGAACGTCGACGTCACCGACAAAGAACAGGTGGATGCGCTGTTCGACACCGCGGCATCGACCTACGGTTCGGTCGACATCGCCTTCAACAACGCGGGCATCTCGCCGCCCGACGACGACTCCATCGAGACCACCGAGCTCGACGCTTGGGACCGGGTGCAGCTGGTCAACCTGACCAGTGTGTACCTGTGCTCGCGCGCCGCGCTGCGGCACATGGTTCCGGCCGGCAAGGGTTCGATCATCAACACCGCGTCGTTCGTCGCCGTGCTGGGCAGCGCCACGTCGCAGATCTCGTACACGGCGTCGAAGGGCGGCGTGCTCGCCATGACGCGCGAGCTCGGCGTGCAGTTCGCGCGGCAGGGAATCAGGGTCAACGCGTTGTGCCCCGGCCCGGTGAACACGCCACTGCTGAAGGAACTGTTCGCGAAGGATCCGGAGCGCGCGCAGCGCCGTCTCATCCACGTGCCCGTCGGGCGGTTCGCCGAGCCGGAGGAGCTCGCCGCCGCGGTCGCGTTCCTCGCCAGCGACGACGCGTCGTTCATCACCGCGTCGACGTTCATGGTCGACGGCGGCATCAGTGCCGCCTACGTGACGCCCCTCTGAGCCCCCGGTGGTCGAGCCTGTCGAGACCGGCGCCCGTCTAGACGACTCTGTTTTTCGTCCCGTGCGCGCAGGCAACTCCCTCGAAGACACGACCGCGCGCCTGATGCAAACCATCCGCCTGGGCCTCGTCCCGCCCGGCCAGGCCCTGCCCAGCGAGCGCGACCTGGCGCTGCGTTTCTCGGTCAGCCGCGACACGGTGCGCGAGGCAATCCGAGAGCTCAGCGACACCGGCTACCTGCGCTCGCGCCGCGGACGCTACGGCGGAACGTTCGTCCGCGACCCGCTGCCACCGCCCCCGGTCGCGCCGGTCTCACCGCCGAGCGCCGCTGAGCTGGATGATCTGCTCGGGCTGCGCGAGATTCTTGAGGTGGGTGCGGCGCGTGCCGCCGCATCCCGCACCCTCGATGGCGAAGCCCGTGGTCTGCTCTGGACGCGTCTCGGAGAAGTTGCCGCCGCATCCACCGACGACTATCGACGACTCGACTCGCGCCTGCATCTGACGATCGGCGAGATCGTGGGCGTGCCGTCGCTGGTGACGGTGCTGGCCGACAACCGCACGCGCATCAACGAGCTGCTGGACAGCTTTCCGCTGCTGCCGCGCAACATCGAGCACTCGAACCGGCAGCACGAGGCGATCGTGATGGCGATCCTGTCCGGCAACGAAGAGGGTGCGGCGGATGCGGTGCTTGAGCACCTGGAAGGGTCCGCGGCGCTGCTGCGGGGGTTCTTGGCTTAGCCGACTACGGCTTCTTGGCGGTTCGCGACGCAGGCTTGGTCGTCGGCGCTGCAGCGGCAGGCGGCGCAGGCGCAGCAGCACGCATCGGCAGCACGCCATCGGGGTGCCCGTTGTTGCGCAGGTAGAGCTTCGCGGCGCGGGTGCCGATGAGCAGGAACCGCACGACGAGAACGATGAACGCGAGCCAGATCAGGAACAGGATCGATCCGACGAGCACCGAGCCCAGTCGCCCCATGAGCTCGAAGTAGTTCCAATGCATTCCGCCGAACATCAGTAGTCCTCCGCCTCGTTGTTTTTCTCGATGACAGTGCCGACGGCAATGCCGAGCGCCGCCAGTGCGCCCACCCACATCAGGATGAGGCGCCAGTCCCGCGGGCCGCTGGCGGTGGTCTTCGCCAGTCCGATGAACGCGAACGCGGCGCTCCACACAGGGATGTTGAAGATGTACTTCCGCATTCCCCCACGCTACCCCGAACCCCGCGCAGCCTCGTCGGAACCTGGGCATCCTCTCCGAATCTGACCGATCGGTCAAGTTCTGACCGCTCGGTCAGTTAGCTTCGAAGCATGCCCGCCACCGCCGACGAGCTCCGGCGTGTGGCGCTCGAGCTCTTTGCCTCCTCCGGATACCACGCGACCTCGCTGCAGAACATCGCCGACGTCGCCGGGGTCTCCAAAGCCAGCGTCCTGTACCACTTCAGCTCGAAAGAGTTGCTGCTCGAAGCGGCTCTCTCCCCGGCGATCGACCGGCTCGGCGGCATCCTCGATGATGCAACCGGCCTCGCCGGGGATGACCGCGTCCGCTTCCTCGAGCAGATGGTCGCCGAGCTGCTCGAACACCGGCTCGCGGTCGGCATCTTCGTGACCCAATCCGCCGCCCTGCAGGACGTACCGATCGTGGAACGGGCCAACGCCTTCATCCAGCGCATTGCCATCTTCTTTCAGGCGAACGTCGATTCGCCAGAAGAGAAGATGCGCTTCGGTATTGCCCTCGGCGGCACCGCCTACCTGCTCGCGCAATCCGCCAACGTCGACGACTTTCCCGACGACGCCGTGCTGCGCCCCCTGCTCATCGCCATCATCGGCGAACTCGTCACCACCAGCTCACGGGGGCACTGACCATGGCAACCTTTCTGTTCCGCCTCGGACGCGCGGCGTATCGCGGCGGCATCCGGGTCGTTTTCGCCTGGATTCTGATCGCTGCGGGAGTGCTCGCCGGCGGGGTCGCACTGGGCGGCACCATGAAGGACTCGTTCGACATTCCCGGAACCGAGTCGCAGCAGGCGCTCGACCTGCTCGCGGCCGTGTTCCCCCAGACAGCCGGCGCCAGCGCGCAGATCGTGGTTCAGGATGCGACGGGAGCCTCCCTTGCTTCGAATCACGCCGCCGACATCACCCGGCTGGTCACCGACCTCGGCGACGTGCCGGGCGTCGAAAGTGTGAGCGACCCGTACTCGAAGTACGCGAACGCGGCCGTCAGCGGCGACGGCTCGACGGTGATCGTGCAGGTGCAGTTCAGCGAACCCAGCTCCGATGTGACGCCCGCGATGGTCGACGGGGTGAAGGCGGCGACCGCGCCACTGACCGACACGGGCCTCGTGGTCGAGTTCGGCGGCCAGGTCTTTCAGCATGTGTCGTTCGGGGTCTCGATCGTCGAAGGCTTCGGCGTGCTGTTCGCCGCGCTCGTGCTGATCGTCACGTTCGGGTCGCTCGTCGTCGCCGGCCTGCCGCTGCTCATCGCCTTCGTCGCTCTCGGCATCTCGATGGGAGCGGTCCTCGCAGCGTCGGCGTTCACGACCCTGTCGACCTCCACCCCGATGCTTGCTCTGATGATCGGGCTCGCGGTCGGCATCGACTACGCCCTGTTCATCTTGAGCAGGCATCGGTCCCAACTCGCCTCCGGCATGGATCCCGAAGAGTCGGCCGCCACCGCCGTTGCGACCGCTGGCAGCTCGGTTGTGTTCGCGGGCCTCACCGTCGTAATCGCGCTTGCCGGTCTGCTCGTGGTCGGCATCCCGTTTCTCGGCGTGATGGGAATCGCGGCCGCCGTCGCCGTCGTGCTGGCGATGCTCGCCGCCACCACTCTGCTGCCCGCGATCCTGGGCATGCTCAAGGGCCGACTCACGCCCCGCGTGCGCAAACCGCGGGCCGGTAAGAAGCCGCGCGTCGCGCGCCGCAGCTTGGGAGAGCGCTGGGTCAGCACGGTGGTGAAGGCACCCGCTCTGAGGGTCATCGGCGTCGTCGCGATCCTCGGCGCGCTGGCCATCCCGGCGTTCTCGCTGCAACTCGCCCTGCCCGATGGCGCCAGCCAGCCAGAGGGAACGACCACCCGCAGCGCCTACGACCTCGTCGCGGACGAGTTCGGCCCCGGACGCAACGGCCCGCTCATCGTCACCGTCGACATCACCCAGACCACCGCCGTGCTCGACGACCTCGATGCGATCGGCAACCGTCTCTCGCGGCTTGACGGCGTGCAGTCGGTCAGCAGCGGCATCCCGAATGCGAGCCTCGACACCGCGATCCTTCAGGTGATTCCGACAACCGGTCCGTCCGATCCGG